>CAKVVS010000068.1:0-6945 GCA_934834395.1 Parahaemophilus parainfluenzae
GTATATTCAAGGGGAACGCCGTTACAAAATCGGTGATTTAGTGAAAGTGAAACTTACCGAGGTTCGAGAAGAAACTCGCAGTATTATCGGTCAGTTAATCATTTAATGACCACTTCCCTTCTAACACTAGAAATACCGCTCGTTACATAACGGACGGTATTTTTTTATAGAGCTAAAATTGTGGAAATTTTTTCTACGTTGATAGTATCAAATAAAAAGATTTTTAGGGTAGATTGAAGATGAGCAATATAGAAATGAGTTATTGATATAATATCCCCGCCTTGACGGCGGGGATAAAATAGATATTTAGGTAGAATTACATTTTAGGAATTTCTACGCCCGATGAAAGCACGTCTTGAATATCGGATTTTAAGACATCTGCTTTTGGTCCATAAATCGCTTGGATACCAGAGCCTTTCACGATAAAGCCCATTGCACCTGCTTGTTTCCAGCTTGCTTCATCACCCACTAACTCTGGATTATGTACGGTGATACGTAAACGTGTCATACAAGCATCAACATCTGCAATATTATTACGTCCACCAAGTAAGTTGATGATTTGGATAACTTGTGCGCTAGCATTCGCAACTTTCGGTTCATTGCTAGAAGTTTCATCTGAACCTTTCGCATCATAGTTACCATTACGGCCTGCTGTGGCAAGGTTAAATTTCTTAATCATAAAGTTCGCGATAAAGAACATAGCCACTGCAAAGAGGATTGATACCCAAATAAAGTTGATTACATCCATACCAATACCGGCTTTAATCGCCATTGGTGTACGTGTTAAGAACTCAATGTTACCGAATGAATGCACACGTAAGTCCACAATATCTGCCATGGCAAAAGCACAGCCTTGTACTAAAGCATAAACAATATAAAGCGGTAATGCGACAAACATAAACATGTATTCGATTGGTTCAGTCACACCTGTTAAGAACACCGCAAGTGCAGAAGAAAGGAAAATACCTTTATAGAGTTTTTTCTTGTCTTCATCCACATTGATATACATTGCGAGAGTCAAGCCCATTAAGATACCAGTTGAACCAATCATTTGTCCTACTTTGAAGCGAGCAGGTGTCACGGTTGAAAGAAGATCATTATATTGGGTTAAGTTACCCGCATCTTTAAGGTTGATTAAGTCAGTCACCCAGGCAAGCCAAAGTGGATCTTGACCAAATACTTGTTTGCCTTGTTGTGCACCGGTTAAGAACTCATAAGTACCGCCTAATGAAGTGTAGTTCATTGGGATAGTCAACATGTGGTGTAAACCAAATGGAAGCAATAGACGCTCTAAGGTACCATAAATAAATGGTGCTAAAATTGGCGCTGAGTTTTGTGAGTTAGCAATCCATTGACCGAAATGATTAATTCCTGTCTGAACTAAAGGCCAGAATAATGATAGGAAGATCGCCACTAATACGGAACGATAAATGACAACGAAAGGAACGAAACGTTTACCATTAAAGAACGTCAATACTTCAGGTAATTTACGGAAATTGTAGTAACGGTTAAAAGTTGTTGCACCCACAAAACCAGCGATAATACCAACGAACACGCCCATATTTAACGCAGGTTGCCCAAGCACATTCACAAAGTAATTCGCCACAGGAATTTCACCGGCCAATATGGTACTTACGTGAGCATTTGGATCGACTAGCATTTCAAGTTTCACACCGAAAAAGTTACCGGTAATTAAGTTAATTAAAATGAAAGCAAGGCCAGCTGCAAATGCACCGCCTGCACGCTCATTTGCCCAGCTACCACCAATCGCTAACGCAAATAATAGATGGAGGTTACCGATAATCCCCCAACCAATTTGGGCGATAATGTTTCCGACAATCGCTAGCCATTCAGCATCGCTAATCAAAGGCAGTGAGTTACCAATACTCACCATTAAACCCGCGGCTGGCATCACGGCAATCACAACCATTAGGCACTTACCGAATTTTTGCCAAAATTCAAAACTAAGCATTTTTTTCATATTGATTCTCCTACAAGATGAGAGCTACTTCTACGCCAAAATGGTCGGAAACAATCGGTTTATTTTTGCCATTAAAAATAACCTGACTGGATAAAACCCTTTTTGCTTGGTTTAAAAAAATATAATCTAATCGCTTTTCTTGACTATGGCCCTTCCAACCGTCAATCGCTTTCTCTACAGTGATACCGCTATCCTTCTGCTCTGCCATTTCAAATGTATCGAATAAGCCTAAGGATTTAATCTGCTGGTAAGCTTGCTGATCGCTTATTGCATCAGTATTGAAATCACCCATCAGGATTTTAAGATTCGCACTTTGACTTCGCTCTACAATATAACGAACATTATCAAGTTGGTTTTCTCCATCACAATTTGGCAAATTGATATGGCAAGAATAACATTCAATTAACTGGCCTTGATATTCTACCGTCAAGCCAATGATTTTACGCGAGAGAATCGAGTCAAGACGTTGATGTTGGCTACAATAAAACGCATCAACATCATAAACAGGCAAACGCGTTAGAAACGCAATGCCTTCATCATATTTATCGTAACCAATATGCGAATTGCTCCAAAAAAGCGAGTATTTCTGTGCAACGCGTTGATTGATTTTATTTAACAGAATGACACCATAGTTATCTTGCTTTAACGTTGGCGAAATAGCAGGAGACGACATCAATTGATTAACCTCTTGTAAGGCAATGATGTCATAACCCTTTTCCACAATAGTCTCAGCAAGAAGCTCTATTTTTTCCGCTTGGTTAGCTTCTAACCAAGCGTGTACATTCAGGGTAAGTAGTTTCATTGCTTCCCCTTAGCCCTCACAATGCCAAATATCTGCATTATATTGAGCGATAGTGCGATCTGATGAGAAGAAGCCCGCTTTTGCGATATTGTGAACGACTTTCTCATTCCAACTATCTTGATCTTCATAATCGGCTAAGATTTGTTCTTTCGCTTCAACATAAGCATTAAAGTCAATTAACGTCATAAACCAGTCTTTATTCAATAATTCGTTATAAAGACGTTCTAAACGTGTTTTATTGCCTAATTTCACTACTGCAGGATTCAGAATAAAATCAACCGCTCTTTTAATATCTTTGTCGTTTTCATAATACTCTTTTGAAACATAACCTGCTGTTTCATAAAGTTTAATAATGCTTTCTGAATCTTTACCGAATGTATAGATATTTTCAGCACCGGCTAATTCTGCAATTTCAACATTAGCGCCATCCATTGTGCCTAAGGTTAACGCGCCATTAAGCATAAATTTCATATTACCTGTACCAGAAGCTTCTTTAGAGGCAAGTGAAATTTGCTCTGAAATATCAGTTGCTGGAATCAGTTTTTCTGCTACGCTCACATTATAGTTTTCCACCAAATGTACGTTTAAATACTTATTCACTTCAGGATCATTATTGATTAACTCAGATAAACAAAGAATTAAGTGAATAATATCCTGTGCAATCACATAAGCAGGTGCAGCTTTTCCGCCAAAAATCACCGTAATTTTACGTTTTGGTAATTTACCTGCTTTAATTTCTAAGTATTTATGAATCACATAAAGCGCATTCATTTGTTGGCGTTTATATTCATGGAAACGCTTAATTTGCGTATCAATGATTGAATTTTCATCTAACTCAATACCTTTATTTTCTTTAAGGTACGCTTTTAGTGCTAATTTATTTTCAAACTTAATTTTCGCTAATTGTTGATGAACCTTTTTATCATCTTTAAAGGCTAACAATTTCTGTAATTTCGTTGCATCATGCAAATATTCATCGCCAATCAATTCTTTAATGTAAGCGGCTAATGCTTGGTTAGAAAACTCTAACCAACGACGGAAGGTAATGCCGTTTGTCTTATTATTGAATTTTTCAGGATATAACGCATAGAATGCTTTAAGTTCTGAATTTTTCAAAATCTCCGTATGTAATGCAGCCACACCATTTACAGAATTTGAAAAGTGGATGTCCATGTGCGCCATATGCACACGTTTTTGTTTATCAATAATTTGTACTGCAGGATCTTTATATTCTGCGCGCACTAATTTATCTAATTTTTTAATGATCACTACTAAATGAGGCACGACTTCATCTAGATAATCGAGTGGCCATTTTTCTAGCGCTTCAGCCAAAATCGTATGGTTGGTATAGCCCACCATATTACGTACGATTTCAACCGCTTCAGCAAATTTAATCTGATGTTTTTCCGTTAATAAGCGAATCAATTCAGGAATCACCATTGAAGGGTGCGTATCGTTGATCTGAACATAAGCATAATCGGCTAAATCATGTAAATTACTGCCACGCGCAATCGCTTCATCAATTAATAATTGTGCCGCATTTGATACCATGAAGTATTGTTGATAAATACGCAGCAATTCCCCATTTTTATCTGAATCATCTGGGTAAAGGAATAAAGTCAGATTTTCTTCAATCGCAGTTTTATCAAACTCGATACCTTTTTTAATCAGTTTAGGATTCACTGATTGAATATCAAACAAATTGAGATAGTTCTTCGTATCTTTCTTATAACCTAAAATATCAATACGATCTAATTTAGAGGTTAATGTAAATTTCTTAAATGGTACTTCATAGCTAATATCTGTTGGAATTAACCAAGAGTTATCCTCAATCCAATCATTAGGCTCTGCATGTTGTTCATTCTTTTTAAAGACTTGTTTGAACAACCCATAATGATAATTTAAACCCACCCCTTCTGCATTTAAGCCAAGGGTAGACATTGAATCAATAAAACAAGAAGCCAAACGCCCTAAACCACCATTTCCTAAAGACGGTTCTGGCTCAATATCTTCAATATGGCTTAATGATTTACCCACACTTTCTAATTCCGCTTTGATATCTTGATACATACCAAGGTTAATCAAGTTATTAGAAAGTAATTTGCCGATTAAAAACTCAGCAGAGATATAGTAAACCTTACGTTTACCTGTATTTTTAGGTTTATCTGCTGAGAGTGTTTTTACGTAATTTAATAATTGAATATAAGTTTCTTTATCGCTTAATTGTTCAAGCGATTTATTGGTTTCGTTTTTTACAAAGGTACTAAATTTCATCATTATTTTTCCTGATTCGCACGTTGATATAACGTGGTCATTTTTTCTAAAAAGTCTTTTTTATCTTGCGTTAAATCTGATTGCTGCATTCTCCATTGCCAGTTTCCACCAATTGTTGAAGGCACGTTCATTCTTGAACTGGCTGGCAAATCTAAAACATCTTGCATTGTTGCAATCGCGGTATTGCTAACGGTTGCAAAAAGCTGACGAATCATCGCTTGACAAATCGATTCATCCTCATGGCGATGCGTATAATCATTGATATATTGCTGCTGTTGTTCAGTCAGGCTGTTATACCAACCATTGGTCACATCGTTATCATGTGTGCCGGTATAAACAATGGAATGCGGGATGCAATAATGCGGGCTATCTAAGCTTTCTCCGCTAACATCTTCAAAGCCAAATTGCAGAATCTTCATGCCAGGATAGTTACAGTCTGTAAGCAATTTTCTGGCTTTGTCATCAATATTACCTAAATCTTCGGCAATAATCGGTAAATCGCCCAATTGCTCTTTAACGGCTTTAAATAAGTCATAACCTGGGCCTGGCTGCCAGCTACCATCTTTAGCCACCTCTGCTTTTCCATCTACTTGCCAATAATCAGAGAAACCTTTGAAATGGTCGATACGTAGTACATCATAAATTTTGAAGCTTTCTTCAATGCGGTGAATCCACCAAGCGTAGCCTTGTTTTTTATGTTCTTCCCAAGCGTAAAGCGGATTGCCCCAAAGTTGTCCTGTTGCACTGAATTGATCCGCTGGAACCCCGGCAACAAAAAGCGGATTGCGTTCTTCATCTAATTGGAAGAGTTCTGGTTTTGTCCAAACCTCTACGCTATCTGCAGCCACGTAAATCGGCATATCACCGATGATCTGAATGCCTTTTTGATTTGCGTAATTTTTTAATTCAGTCCATTGTTTGAAGAAGAAATATTGCGTCACTTTAAAGTACTGAATTTGCTCCGCTAACATGGTGCGATATTTTTCCAATGCACTTGGATCTCGAGCCACAGCTTTTTTATCATCCCATTTTTGCAATGCTTGATTGCCAAAATGCTCTTTAATTGCCATAAACTCAGCAAAATCATCCAACCATAAACGATTGCTTTTCTCGAAGTGTTTGAAATCAGCTTGGAATGATTGATTCTCTAAAAAATTTTTCACGGCTATTTCTAAAATCGGACGGCGCGCATAGAAGACGCGCTCATAATCCACGCTAGTTGGATCATCACCAAAATTGACTGATGCATAATCAGCTTCTTTCAACAAGCCCATTTGGGTTAATAGATCAAAATCAATAAGATGAGTATTACCTGCAATTGCAGAGAAAGATTGATAAGGTGAATCACCATAACTGGTGGTAGTAAGTGGAAGAATTTGCCAATAAGTTTGTTTGGTTTCAACTAAAAAATCGACAAAATCATAAGCGGATTGCCCAAAACTACCAATCCCAAATGCATTTGGTAGTGAGGTAATGTGCATAAGAACACCACTTGAACGAGTAAGCATAATATCTCCTTTAGGACGTCATCATTTTTCGCTTATTCTAACCTAAACATATTTTAATGCAACAACATATACGTAAAAGTTTAAAACATTTTCGTAAAAGATTGGTTTTCATTAAAATTTATACGTATAACATTAAGGATTTTATGATATGCTATTAACACATTTATGGAGCGGCTGATAAAAGGATAAGAAATGAGCAAGTACAAGCAGGTCTATAACGAGATAAAAAGCCAAATTAACAATGGTAATTTAGCGCCATTGCAAGAACTCCCGAGTGAAAATGAACTCATGCAAAGCTATGGTTTTTCCAAAGATACTATTCGAAAAGCGCTTTCTTTACTTGAAATCGATGGTTATATTCAAAAGCAACAAGGCAGAAA
>CAKVVS010000069.1:0-6943 GCA_934834395.1 Parahaemophilus parainfluenzae
CAATTTTAGCCACATACCCAGAGATTGAGCTGATTACACCTTCTCGTAAAAACTATGGCGAAACGTACCGCACTTTTTGTCTTCAGGGAAAACAATGGCAGTGGCGAGGACTTGATTTTAAAATTCTTTCACCAATGCAAATTACAGACAGGGCGGAAAATCCGCAATCTTGCGTAATTTTACTAACGGATGGGCAGTATCAGATCCTTTTAACTGGTGATGCTGATGTGGCGACAGAAAGATCTTTTGCTGAAAACCTCGGCAAGATTAACGTGTTACAGGTGGGGCATCATGGTAGTAAAACTTCAACAGGCGAGTTTTTACTGGGACAGACAAAACCGGATATAGCCTTAATTTCAAGTGGACGATGGAATGCGTGGAATTTTCCTCATCCAACCGTGATTGAACGGTTAAATCGTTATCAAAGTGCGGTCGAAAATACCGCTATTTCAGGCCATATAAGGTTAAATTTTACTGAAAAGGGCATTGAAATTGAAAAGGCGAGAGTAGATTTTTCACCTTGGTTTGCCCGTGTAATTGGATTATCCCCGAAATAACAGGTACAATGCAGCCAATTTTTTTAAGATAATTGATGTAAGAATAAGCTATGCAAGATAAAGATTTCTCAACCACACAAACTTTTAAGCGTTTATGGCCGATGATTTCACCGTTTAAATCAGGCTTATTAGTCGCCGCTTTTGCTTTAATTTTTAATGCTTTGGCAGATTCAGGTTTGATTTATATGCTTAAGCCTTTGCTTGATGATGGTTTCGGAAAAGCCGATCATTCTTTCTTGAAAATGATGGCATTTGTTGTCGTTGGTATGATTATATTGCGTGGGGTGACCAACTTTGTCTCTACTTATTGCCTGGCGTGGGTATCCGGTAAAGTAGTGATGATTATGCGCCGCCGTTTGTTTAAACATTTAATGTTTATGCCAGTGAGCTTCTTTGATCGTAATTCAACAGGTAAATTGCTTTCTCGTATTACCTACGATTCAGAAATGATAGCGAACTCTTCATCTAGTTCATTAGTGACGATTGTTCGCGAAGGAGCTTATTTAATTTCGTTGCTTGTTGTGATGTTCTATACCAGTTGGGAATTAACACTTGTACTTTTCGTGATTGGCCCGATTATTGCAGTACTGATTCGCATGGTATCTAAGATTTTCCGTAAGCTTAGTAAAAACATGCAAGATTCCATGGGGGAATTGACCTCTGCCACGGAACAAATGCTAAAAGGGCATAAAGTGGTGCTGTCTTTTGGTGGTCAGTTAGTGGAAGAAGAGCGTTTCGATAAAGTCAGTAACGATATGCGCCGTAAAGGCATGAAGATGGTGACTGCCGATGCGATTTCTGATCCCGTTGTGCAAGTGATTGCTTCTTTGGCGTTAGCCGCCGTGCTTTATTTGGCAACCACACCATTAATTGCGGATGATAATTTAACTGCGGGTTCTTTCACTGTAGTATTTTCTTCCATGTTAGCCATGATGCGTCCATTAAAATCCTTGACGAATGTGAACTCACAGTTCCAACGTGGTATGGCAGCTTGTCAGACATTATTTGCTATTTTAGATTTAGAAACTGAGAGAGATAATGGCACCTATAAAGCAGAACCTGCAAAAGGTGATTTAGAATTTAAAAACGTGAGTTTTGCTTATGAGGGTAAAGAAGAGAAAGCCTTAAATAATATCTCTTTTTATGTGCCTGCAGGCAAAACTGTGGCATTAGTTGGACGTTCAGGTTCGGGAAAATCAACGATTGCTAATTTGGTGACGCGTTTCTACGATATTGACGAAGGTGAGATTTTATTAGATGGCGTAAGAATTCAAGATTATCGTTTATCTAATTTACGTGAGAATTGTTCTGTCGTTTCTCAACAAGTACATTTATTTAACGATACGATTGCCAATAATATTGCTTACGCGGCAGAAGATAAATACACGCGTGAGCAAATTATTGAAGCAGCAAAAGCAGCTTACGCCCTGGAGTTTATCGAGAAACTTCCACAAGGTTTTGATACCATTATTGGTGAAAATGGTGCAACCCTTTCTGGTGGTCAACGTCAGCGTTTAGCCATTGCTCGTGCGCTATTGCGTAATTCACCTGTCTTAATTTTAGATGAGGCGACTTCTGCACTCGATACCGAATCTGAACGTGCGATCCAATCTGCATTAGAAGAACTGAAGAAAGATCGTACGGTATTGGTGATTGCACATCGTTTATCAACCATTGAAAATGCCGATGAAATCTTAGTTATTGAACACGGTGAAATTAAAGAACGTGGTACGCATCAAGATTTATTAGCGCTTGATGGTGCGTATAAACAATTACACAGTATGCAGTTTAGCGGATAAAATAATAAGGGCGAACCAATGTGTTCGCCCAAAATCAATATAGGATAAATGAAATGCCTTTTTGGTACTCAAATTCAAAACTTGCTTGGTTGTTCCTGCCTTTTTCACTGCTATTTTGGTTGATTAGCCAAATTCGCCGAGCACTATTTTCTCTTAATATCTTATCCTCTTATAAATCCCCGAAACCCGTCATTATTGTCGGTAATCTTTCTGTTGGCGGAAATGGTAAAACGCCTGTCGTTGTCTGGCTAGTGGAAGAGTTACAAAAACAAGGATTGCGTGTAGGCGTGATTTCTCGTGGTTATGGTAGCCAATCTAAAACTTATCCTTTGCTTGTCACGCCTGAAACCGATCCCGTTCAAGGGGGCGATGAACCTGTTTTAATCGCCAAAAGAACAGGTGTGCCTGTGGTGATTTCACCGAATCGTCAACAAGCGATTGAATTACTTTTGAACACACAGGATTGCGATCTGATTATTTCGGATGATGGATTACAACATTATAAGTTGCAACGTGACATTGAAATTGTGGTGATGGATGCAGAGCGAGCTTTAGGGAACGGCTTTGTTTTGCCTGCAGGACCTTTGCGTGAATTGCCAAGTCGTTTAAAAAATGTGGACTTTGTGATTACCAATGGAGGAAAAAATGCTTATTCAGATGCGGTTATGACGCTCGTTCCTCATTATGCGATTAATTTAGTGACAGCTGAAAAACGCTTGTTAAGTGAATTTTCCCAAGGTTCAGCTATCGTGGGACTTGGTAACCCACAACGTTTTTTTACAATGTTGGAAAATTTAAATATTCGTTTAGAAAATACGAAAGCTTTTCAAGATCATCAACATTTCGAGCCGCAATTATTAGAAAAACTCGCTGAAAACCAACCGCTCTTTATGACCGAAAAGGATGCCGTAAAATGCCAAGCTTTTGCTAAAGAGAATTGGTGGTATGTTCCAGTTGATGCGGAGATTGTTGAGGCTGAAAACCAAGGCCAAAAACTTCCACAATTGTGGGAAAAAATCCGTCATTTAGTTTAACTCTATTCGAGTGAAATATGTGTGAGAAACTTAATCCTCGATTATTAGACGTGATCGCTTGCCCGCGATGTTTGGCAAGATTGAAATACGATCAAGAAAATCAACGGCTCATTTGCCCTTTTGAGCAAGTGGCGTATCCTATTGAAAATGGCGTGCCGGTTTTGTTGGCAGAAAAAGCCGAAAGATTGAAAGAATAAGGAATGATTATGTCATTTACAGTTATTATCCCTGCTCGTTTTGCATCGAGCCGCTTACCAGGTAAACCTTTAGCCGATATTGCCGGTAAACCTATGATTCAACATGTTTTTGAAAAAGCTCAACAATCAGGTGCGAGCCGAGTGATTATCGCGACAGATAACGAACAAGTTGAAAAGGCAGCAAAAGCTTTTGGGGCAGAAGTGTGTATGACATCAGAAGCGCATAATTCCGGTACAGAGCGTTTAGCGGAAGTAGTAAGTAAGCTTGGTATTGCTGACGATGAAATCATTGTAAACATCCAAGGAGATGAGCCGTTAATTCCGCCTGTTATTGTGAGTCAAGTGGCAGAGAATTTAGCGAAATTTAACGTGAATATGGCAACGCTTGCGGTAAAAATTCATGAAGCGGAAGAGTTATTTAATCCAAATGCCGTGAAAGTCGTTACGGATAAAGATGGCTACGTTTTATATTTTTCCCGTTCAGTAATCCCTTACGATCGTGATCAATTTATGCAATTAGCAGATACCTCCAAGGCACAACTGGCTGATGCGTATCTTCGTCATATCGGTATTTATGCTTACCGTGCAGGCTTTATTAAGCAATATGTGCAATGGGCACCAACACAATTAGAAAACTTAGAGAAGTTAGAGCAACTCCGTGTATTATGGTACGGTGAGCGTATTCACGTGGAGTTAGCTAAAGAAGTGCCTGCTGTTGGTGTAGATACGGCTGAAGATTTAGAAAAAGTGCGGTCAATTTTGGCGTAGTTTTTACTGATGTTTGATTCCAAGAAGTTTCTCTCAGACGTTTCTCATGAACCTGGTGTTTATCGTATGTATGACGATAAAGATCAGGTTATTTATGTGGGCAAAGCGAAAGATCTCAAAAAGCGACTCTCCAGCTATTTCCGCAAAAACTTAAGCAGCAAAAAAACAGAAGCGTTGGTGTCGTCAATTCATCATATCGACACAACCATTACTTCTTCTGAAACTGAAGCGTTATTGCTTGAGCATAATTTCATTAAGCTTTATCAGCCTCGTTATAACGTATTATTGCGAGATGATAAATCCTATCCTTTTATTTTACTGACGAAAGAACGTCATCCTCGTATTACTTCTTATCGCGGAACGAAAAAAATTGCAGGCGAATATTTCGGCCCTTATCCTCATGCGGGGGCAGTGCGTGAAACCTTGTCGTTAATGCAAAAATTATTCCCTGTCCGTCAATGTGAAAATTCGGTTTATAACAATCGTTCCCGCCCTTGTTTGCAATATCAAATCGGGCGTTGCTCAGCACCTTGTGTGCTGGGGTATGTGACAGATGAAGAATATAACCAACAAGTGGAATTAGCACGACTATTTTTACAAGGAAAAGATCAGCAAGTATTAGATTACCTCATTGGCAAAATGGAGCAGGCGAGCCGTGATTTAGATTTTGAAGGGGCGGCTCGTTATCGTGATCAAATTCAAGCGGTTCGTGCAGTTATCGAAAAACAATTCGTATCCAATGAGCGTTTGGACGATATGGATATTATGTCTATTGCGTATCAGCATGGTTTAGCTTGTGTTCAGGTGATGTTTATTCGTCAAGGCAAAGTATTGGGCAATCGCAGTTATTTTCCGAAAGTGCCTGCTAATACAGATTTGTCTGAACTCACAGCCACTTTTGTTGGGCAGTTTTATTTGCAAGGTCATCAGGGTAGAAGTATTCCTAATAGTATTATTGTGGATCATAAACTAGATGAAAAAGCCGAGCTTGAGGCCTTATTAACTGAACAAGCCGGTCGAAAAGTGGTGATACAAGAATCCGCTAAAGGCGATAAAGGTAAATATCTACAACTAGCGCAAATTAATGCCAAAGCAGCTTTGGCAACTCAGCTCAAACAATCCTCTCGAATGTACGAACGTTATCAAGCGCTTTGTGAATTGCTCGATATGCCTGAAATTAAACGTATGGAATGTTTTGATATTAGTCATACGATGGGGAATCAAACCGTGGCATCTTGCGTGGTATTTAATCAAGAAGGCCCACTGAAATCAGATTATCGCCGTTTTAATATTGAAGGTATTACGGGTGGTGATGATTATGCCGCGATGGAGCAAGCTTTAAAGAAACGTTACGACCGCGATCTTGATGAAGATAAAATTCCCGATATTATTTTTATTGATGGTGGTAAAGGGCAGCTTAATCGTGCCTTAGAGGTTTTTCATCACCTCAACGTAAAATGGGATAAAAATCGACCGCACTTAATTGGTGTGGCAAAAGGTGTAGATCGTCGAGCGGGACAAGAAGTGTTGATTATCAGCAAACAAGATCGTGAGATTCATTTGCCGGATGATAGCCTTGCACTACATTTAATCCAACATATTCGAGATGAAAGCCATAATCATGCGATTAACGGTCATCGTCAAAAACGCCAAAAAGCCTTTACCCAAAGTGGATTGGAAACTATTGAAGGGGTAGGCGCTAAACGACGTCAAGCCTTGTTGAAATATTTAGGTGGATTGCAAGGTGTCAAAAATGCCACATTGGATGAGATCGCCTCAGTACCCGGTATTTCTAAAGCCTTAGCAGAAAAGATTTTCGAGACCTTAAAAAGTTAGGAAAACTCTTGATTTTCTATACGAACTGTCTATGATTCAACCTTTCGGATTTTATATAGGAACATATTATGTTTGAATGGCTTGTTGATCCTGAAGCATGGATTTCATTGCTCACATTGACCGCACTTGAAATCGTCTTGGGTATCGATAACATTATTTTTATTAGTATTTTAGTGGGACGTTTACCTGCGAATCAACGTCAATCTGGTCGTATTATCGGCCTTGGATTAGCGATGATTACCCGTATTTTACTTCTTGTTTCCCTTTCTTGGATGATGAAATTAACGGAGCCACTATTCACTTTGGTTGGTCAGGAAATTTCGGGTCGCGATTTGATTTTATTCCTTGGGGGCTTATTCCTAATTGTGAAAAGTACAGGTGAAATTAAAGAGGCGATGCATCCTGAAGCACATCATGAAGAAGAGAATAACAAGAAGAAAGTCAGTTATTTGGGTGTATTAATCCAAATTGCGATTTTAGATATCGTATTTTCTTTAGACTCAGTAATTACCGCGGTAGGGATGGCAAACCACCTTCCAGTGATGATTTTGGCAATTATGATTGCAGTAGGTGTGATGATGTTTGCAGCGAAACCAATTGGTAATTTTGTTGATACCCATCCGACATTGAAGATTTTAGCCTTAGCATTCTTAATTTTAGTTGGAGTAAGTTTAATTGCTGAAAGTTTGGATATTCATATTCCAAAAGGCTACATTTACTTTGCAATGGGCTTCTCAACAGTAGTTGAAATG
>CAKVVS010000070.1:0-6905 GCA_934834395.1 Parahaemophilus parainfluenzae
GGTATAAGCCGAAATCATCCGCTCTAACAATCAATGCGACCAAGCCATAAACAAAAATAGTAATTCCGATACCCACTATCGAAAGAGAAATGATGCGAGTCAGCAAGCTCGCTTCGGTTAATTCGCCCAATGCAATAATAATAATTTCAGCAGAAAGAATAAAATCCGTACGAATTGCCCCTTTAATTTTAGCGGCTTCATTAAAGGTTGTTTTTTCTTCGTGCTCTTCATGAGCAATAAATTTATGTAGAATTTTCTCTACACCTTCAAAACATAAATATGCCCCACCAATCATCAGAAGTGGCACGATCAACCAAGGTAAAAATGCAGAAAGCAGTAAAGCAATTGGAATTAAAATGACTTTATTGACTAAGGATCCTTTGGTTACTGCCCAAACAATGGGTAACTCACGATCGGAAGATGCCCCTGTTACCTGATTAGCATTTAAGGCTAAGTCATCTCCTACTACACCAACGGTTTTCTTGGCTGCTATTTTGGTCATCAAGGCGACATCATCAAGAATCGATGCAATGTCATCAATAAGAGTAAAAAGAGAGCTAAACGCCATATTTTTTCCTTTATAAAGTTAAAATTTAGAGAAATGAGTTTTAGACTGGTCGAATGCTTTCAACATCCAACTTCGCATCAAACTCTTTTTGTAATAAAAGCAGTTTTTTATCTTGCTGTAAATCCGTACGTGCCTGTTCACGCAACTCTTGATAAACTTTTTTGCGGTAATCCATCGGGGTTAAAACATCGGAATCTTCAACAAAAATCGACAATTTGACTGGTTTTTCATATAAACGTTCAAGATGTTCCACTAAATTTTTAATATTTCGATCTTGTTTTAAATGGGCTTTTTCAGAATGAAGCCCGAGTTGAATTTCATCTTCTGTTTGCGACTTAATAAAGCAATTTAATGCCAACTCTTTTGAAAAGCCAATCACGCCAGAGCGTTCAACAATATCCGTCCAAGGATCTTGTTTTTGCGTAATTTGAATAATTTTCTCACGCAATTCTGGTGTCACATCTTTCAACATCGCCTGTTTAATATCAGAAGGACGCACACCACTATCTACTTTGGCTAAATCCGGATTACTCCACTCCCAACGGTAGGTTTCCGCATCGAGAATTTCTTGCTCTTCCGCATCCATTTCAGCATTGTCATCAATGGTATTTTCAACCGTCTCAATACCTTGCTTTAACTCGTCAGCTTGTTGAGTCATTGGATTTGGTACCGCGGCTTTCGTTTGCGCAGCTTTCGGTGGTGTCATCTCTCGCACAGGAAGTGCGGTCATTTTTGGCGAATTTTTTTGCTCATCTAACTCTTGGAGGTGATGCAAGGTTTCTTCCACTGCGGCTTGCTGTTCATCATGATGATGCTGGCGCTCTGATTGCTCAATTTTCGTTAATTGATTCAATGCCTCTAGCGCAGCAAGGCTGGCTAAATTCAATGAAGATGAGGTTTGAGTGGAAATAGGTTGAGAAGGTGAAGAATGCACAGCCGCTGATTGAACCATTGGCTTTTGCACTTGTGCAGAATAATTTGCTTTGATGTTTTGCGACAGCACCGGCATATCCACATAACCAGAAACAGGCTGATTTTCAACCGCACTTTTCTGTGTATTTTGTTCAGGGAATAGCCCGCCTTGTTTAGGCGTTTGTACTGCCGTAAGGAACTTTGGGTGGAATGCCAATGCCCTCAATAATGTCATTTCTGCACCAATTCGACGATTTGGTGCGGTGGCCAATTCTTTTCGACCCGATACAATCACTTGATAGAAAAATTGTACGTCTTCGGGTGAAATATGTTTGGCTAGAAAACCTAAGTGATCGTTTTCATCAGTGGCATTTTTAGCAAGTAACTGCATTAACGCAATTTGATGTAATTTCTCGGCTGTTTCTGCCAATAATTCATCCCAATCGCCCGCTTTTTCTGCCACCGTTTGAATGGTTTTCATTAAACGCTCACCGTTACCTTGATGTAAGGCGTAAATGATTTCAATCGGCTGATCTTCATCTAACAGCCCAAGCATGGTATTCACCACATCGGTGGAAACTTTACCATTGCCCATGGCAATGGCTTGATCCGTTAAACTTAAGCTATCACGAATACTGCCCTGTGCAGCTTTGGCTAATTTATCTAATGCAGGCGCATCAAAAGGAATATTTTCTGCCGTAAGCACGCGATTAAGATGCGCTGAAATTTGCGGTTCATCTAATGCTTTGAGATGAAATTGCATACAACGGGATAAAATCGTAATCGGTAATTTTTGAGGATCCGTTGTAGCGAGTAGGAATTTCACATATTCAGGCGGCTCTTCCAAGGTTTTTAATAACGCATTGAAAGAATGGCGAGAAAGCATATGGACTTCATCGATAAGATAGACTTTATAACGCCCCACTACCGGCTTATATTGCACATTGTCTAATAGCTCACGGGTATCTTCTACTTTAGTACGAGAAGCCGCATCGATTTCAATTAAATCAATAAAGTTGCCCGCTTCGATCGCTTTACAGTTTTCACATTCACCGCAAGGATCGGCAGTAATACCGTTTACACAATTCAAGCCTTTCGCAAATAAACGAGCAATAGAGGTTTTACCCACGCCACGGGTGCCGGAAAATAAATAAGCATGATGTAAACGGTTTTCTTTTAAACCGTTTTCCAAAGCAGTGAGCACATGGCTTTGCCCCACTACTTCAGAAAAGTTTTTTGGTCGCCATTTTCTGGCTAAAACTTGGTAGCTCATCGCATCTCTTTAAAAATTAATGGCCTTCAAAATTCACTAAGGTGTAGCAATCAATGCCTAAATCACGTAAGCGTTTTTCGCCCCCTAATTCTGGCAAATTAATCACAAAGGCAGCATGTTTCACTTCACCACCTAAACGTTGAACTAATTTCACGGTAGCTTCAACTGTTCCACCCGTTGCTAACAAGTCATCAATGATTAACACATTATCACCTTGTGAAATCGCATCAGTGTGCAATTCAAGGGTGTCTTGACCGTATTCTAATTGATAAGACTGTGCAATCACTTCACGCGGTAATTTGCCCGGTTTACGAACGGGGATAAATGGCAAGCCTAATGCTAATGCAACTGGCGCACCAAAAATAAATCCACGAGACTCGGTACCAATAACTTTTGTGAGACCTTGATCTTTATACTTTTCAACGATCAAATCGATTGTGGCTTTGAAAGCCGCAGGCACTTCAAGCAAGCTCGTGATATCACGGAAAATAATGCCTTCTTTTGGATGATTTGGGATAGATTTGATAGAAGATTTGATTAATTCAAGTTGTTTGTTCATAAATAATTGCTCAAAAAAGAGTAAGAAAAAATCCTGTTTTTAGGCTCGCATTCTAGCATAGAAAAATACAAAAGTGCGGTGAATTTTGACCGCACTTTTGTAAATAAAATGAATTAATCTGGGTAAATATCTTCCCCGTCTTTTCGGGTACGAAGAAGCTGTAAAATCCAGACATATTGTTCGGGGGTTGGTGTAACAAAATATTCAATTTCCTCGTTCATCGCACGGGCTGATTGCTCAGGATCGTCGCTTAATTGCATCGGTGGGCGAATTTCCATTTCATACTTGCCACTCTTAGCGTTATAGCGTGGGAACATTGGAATAACCACCGCTTTTGCTAATTTCGCCATTTTGTTTAACCCAGGAAGCGTGGCTTTATAAGTGGCAAAGAAATCCACAAAGACACTTTGCTCGGCTCCAAAATCTTCATCAGGAAGATAATATCCCATTTGACCTTGTTTGATGTGTGCTAAAAACGGCTTAATACCATTTTGGCGAGCATGCATTTTCCCGCCAAAACGCTGACGCGCTAAAGTCCACAACCAGTCCACCAACGGATTTCGGTGAGGGTTATACATTGAAGTCATTGGCATGCCATGTGTATGCAAAATAATGCCAGAGGCATCAATCGCCCAACCATGTGGCACCATCAAAATGATGTTATGCCCTTCTTCTTTGGCTTGTTTGATATACTCAAGACCAATAAATTCGCTGCGTTTTTGTAAATGCTTTTTAGAGCGAATAGCAATTTCACCAATACCGAGCATCACTTGTGCGACCGTCACAAACATCTCTTCAATCACTTTGTCACGCTGTTCTGCCGTCCAATTAGGGAAACAGAGTTTCAAATTAATCTCGGCACGAATACGTGGTTTACCGATTTTTTTCGTCAGTGCTCGTGCCAATTTCTCAGCTAATTTATCGCGTAAACGAAACGGTACAAAAGCCAATAATAAAAGCACAAAAATACCAAGCCAAATGCCCCAATTTTTCGGATGCAAATATGACCATGAAAAATGTGGTTCATAACCCGTTCGTGCCGTAATACGTAATTTTTTCTGAGAATCTGTCATAATCAATTGTTAAAAATGAAACCAACCTTGATCATACGCCATTTTTATCGTCATGATAAATGACATAATCACCACCATCGGTCTAATCAGTTGTTTGCCTTTTGCCATCACCATTTTAGCACCTAAATTTGCGCCTATCAGGCTTCCTGCCATCATGACTAACCCAACAGTCCAAATCACATGACCACCAATAAAGAAGAAAATTAATGAAGCAAAATTAGAGGTTAAATTCATCACTTTCGCATGAGCAGTCGCTTTGGTGAGGTTAAATCCAAGTAACGTCACACAAGCCAGATTCATTAATGAACCCGTCCCTGGTCCGAAAAAGCCGTCATAAAAACCCAGTAATGAACCAAAACATAACGCAAAAACAGCGTAAGAAATTCGTTGTTTACGATCACTTTCACCCAATTTAGGCGTAAATAAAAAGTATAAGCCGATCGCTAAAATGAGAAATGGAAGCCCTTTTTTAATTAATGATGCATCTAAATTTTGTATGAGTAACGTACCAATCACCGAGCCGATAAAAATCACCAGTAAGATGAAAGAAAACTCGGGTAAATTGACCGCTCTTTTACGCAGAAAGTAAATACTTGCCGACAACGCCCCACCAAACGCTTGTAATTTATTTGTACCTAATGCCATTGCTGGTGGCATACCGGTCATTAATAAGGCAGGGATTGTAATTAAGCCTCCGCCACCCGCTATCGCATCAATAAATGCGGCAATAAAGGCAGCAGCAAAAAGCATGGCTAATATATCAATCCCCAACTCCATGATTTAACTCCTACTCTAACCATTCGCTACTATTTGGCGAACTCAACACTTGTTGGCACAAGAACGGTTCTGGCGGTGTCACTTTTGGTTTAGAAGAGCCTGAACCTGGTTTTGCCGGTTCAAACCAAGAATAAAGCTCATCGCCACATCCATCACCTGCGGGTACCGGTGCTTGATCTTCACAATAAGCGGCATCTTTAGGACAAGCGATACGCACGTGGAAATGTGAATCATGTCCAAACCATGGGCGAATTTTATGCAACCAAGCACGATCGTCTCCCGCAGTTTGACAAAGTTTTAATTTAATCGCGGGGTTCACAAAAATACGCGTGACTTTTGGATCTTGTGCTGCCAGTTTAATTAATGTGGCGTGATTGTTATTCCACACATTTTCATCAACACGTTGTGTTTGACGGTTTACAACAAGCAGGCCTTTTCCATCAGAATTTAACGCTTCACTGTCTGTCATAGTGCCCATACGCAACCAAATATCCGCATCTAATCCCATTTGATGGCTTGCATGTCCTGTTAAAAAGCGACCACCACCTGGCATAGCAATATCCCCAACTAACATCGTTGGTAAGCCTGCTGACTTCGCCTTTTGTCCAAGGCGCTGTAAATAGGCAATCATATCCGGATGACCATAGTAGCGATTTTTATTCATACGAATAACTTGATAGCCCTCACCTTTATAAGGCAATGGCTCCGCCCCGATAATACAACCATTTGAATAGCTGCCGATTGGATTCGCTTTACCATCTGTTGCAGGAATAGGACGTTTAATTCGTTGCCAGTCTTGTGGCGAAGCTGTTGTTTGTAGCGAGAAAAAAATGCTCCCTAAAACAACCGCACTTGAAAGTAATTTTGCTAAAGATTTATTCATAAGATTTCCTAAAACGAATGACCTTATCTTCAATAAAAGAAAAAATAAGCTTAATTTAAAAGAGTTATTTGCATTGCGCTTTAAAACGTAATAAATGATCGAGTAACACAATTGCGACCATGGCTTCTGCAATAGGAACTGCACGAATTCCCACACAAGGATCATGACGGCCTTTTGTCACCACTTCCACGGGTTCGCCCGCTAAATTAATAGAACGTCCTGGAATCGTGATACTAGACGTCGGTTTTAGTGCAATGGTCGCAATAATTGGCTGCCCAGAGCTAATGCCCCCTAAAATACCGCCAGCATGGTTGCTTTCAAAACCATTTGGTGTCATTTCATCACGATGTTCACTGCCACGCTGTTCAACTACCGCAAAACCATCGCCAATTTCTACACCTTTAACGGCATTAATCCCCATTAAAGCATGGGCTAAATCGGCATCAAGTCTATCAAAAACAGGCTCACCTAAACCAACAGGGACATTCTCTGCAATCACCGTTAGTTTGGCACCAATCGAATCGCCTTCTTTTTTCAATTCACGGATTAATTCATCAAATTTTTCAACCGCACTTTCATCTGGACAGAAAAATGGATTGCTGTTTACTTTATCCCAATTAATTTTATCGATAGCCTGTGGTGCAATCTTCACTTCGCCAATTTGACTCAAAAAGCCACGTACTTCAATGCCAAACTGTTCACGTAAATATTTCTTCGCAATCGCTCCCGCAGCAACACGCATGGCGGTTTCACGCGCAGAAGAGCGCCCACCACCGCGATAATCACGAATGCCGTATTTTTGCTGATAGGTAAAATCTGCATGTCCTGGACGGAAACGATCTTTAATATCACCATAATCT
>CAKVVS010000071.1:0-4272 GCA_934834395.1 Parahaemophilus parainfluenzae
GTATTGACGTAAACAGTCCGGAAAATCAACGCTCACCTGAAGAACGCGCCGAACTTTGGGAAAATGTGGTGAAAATGACCATTATCGCCCGTGACTTAATGGTGGGTAATCCGAAATTGGCGAAATTAAACTTCGGAGAAGAAGCACTCGGTCACAATGCCATTGCTGCAGGTTTCCAAGGTCAACGCCATTGGACCGATCATTTACCGAACGGTGACTTCATGGAAGCCATGCTAAATTCGACTTACGACTGGAACGGCGTGCGCCCGCCATACATTCTTGCGACCGAAAACGACAGTTTGAACGCGGTTTGTATGTTGCTTGGTAATCAGCTCACCGGTCAGGCGCAAATCTTTGCCGATGTGCGGACTTACTGGAGCCCGGATTCTGTAGAACGCGTTACCGGTTTCCGTCCGGAACAAGGCTTCCTGCATTTAATTAACTCAGGTTCCGCTGCTCTTGACGGTACAGGTCAACATAAAGATGCCAATGGCAACCCAACCATCAAACCGGCATGGGAAGTCACGGAAGAAGACGGCAAACGTTGTTTGGAGCATACCCGTTGGTGTCCTGCGGTACACGAATACTTCAGAGGGGGCGGTTTATCTTCTCAATTCTTAACCAAAGGTGGCATGCCGTTCACCATGCACCGCATTAACCTCATCAAAGGCTTAGGCCCTGTGCTACAAATTGCCGAAGGTTGGTCTATTGAGTTACCGAAAGAAGTCAATGATGCCCTTGACCATCGTACAAACGAAACCTGGCCGACGACTTGGTTTACGCCTCGTTTGACCGGTAAAGGGGCATTTACTGATGTTTATTCTGTAATGGCGAACTGGGGGGCTAACCACTGTGTAGCCACTTACGGACACATTGGTGCTGATCTCATCACGCTAGCTTCAATGTTGCGCATTCCGGTTTGTATGCACAACGTTGAAGATGCCGACGTGTTCCGCCCAAGTTCTTGGAATGGCTTTGGTCAAGACAAAGAAGGTCAAGACTACCGCGCCTGCCAAAACTTTGGACCACTTTATAAATAACCTATGACTGGCGCAAGCTTCCCTAACTTGCGCCATCATCCCATAAAAATTCAAATACAAGTGCGGTTGAAAAAACAAATGAATTTTAAACCGCACTTAGGAGAGCTTTTATGTCTATCGTACTGATTTTTGATTGCGGTGCGACTAATTTACGCACCATTGCCATGAATGATAAAGGCAAAATCATGGCATCCCATCACCTTGCTAATAATACCCAACAGGGTAGTGAATCACCCGATTATCATATTTGGGATTTTGAAGAAATTTGGCAAAAACTCACCATGTGTGCAGATAATACGATCACTCAATTAAAGCAACAACAGGTTGATTTAAAAGAAATCGTAGGTATTTCCGTCACGACTTTTGGCGTGGATGGTGCACCATTTGATAAAAACGGACAACAACTTTACCCGATTATTTCGTGGAAATGCCCACGCACAGTGCCGGTGATGGAAAACCTCCCTCAGTTGCTAGACATAAAAGCCCTTTATCAACGCAACGGCATTGGTCAATACAGTTTCAACACTTTATTTAAACTACTTTGGTTGAAAGAAAATAAACCGGATATTTTCCAAAAAATGGATAAATTCGTGTTCATTTCCTCCATGCTAACCCAGCGATTAACCAGCAAATTTACCACCGACCGCACTATGGCAGGCACATCTATGATGACCAATCTCGCAACAGGCAATTGGGACGAGGATATTTTAAAACTGCTTGGTTTAAGCCAAAAACACTTTCCACCATTGCATAACGCAGGTGAAAAAGTGGGGGAGTTAACTAGTGCGCTTGCCGACCATTGGGGTTTAAATCGTATTCCAGTTATATCCTGTGGTCACGACACCCAATTTGCCGTATTTGGCTCCGGTGCGGGATTGAATCAACCGGTACTCAGTTCAGGCACGTGGGAAATCTTAATGGCCCGTACAGAACACGCCAAACCGCAATTTGATTTTGTGCCGCAAGGCTTAACCACCGAGTTTGACGCACAACTGAATTGTTTTAACCCTGCCGTACAATGGGTCGGCTCAGGCATTATGGAATGGCTCGGTAAATTGTTGTTCGCCGATGTATATGGCACCGACCAATATTACCCGACCATGATCGCCGAAGGTGCCGCTGCCGGTGAAAAAGGCTCGCAAAGTGCGGTCAATTTTCAGGGTGTATTTAGCCAACTCGGACAAGGCAATATCAGTGGACTTTCCATGTTCTCCACTCGTGGTGAAATCTACCGTGCCGCGCTTTATTACATGGCAAACCAACTCAAACAAGGCTTGGACGTATTACAACAAGTCAGCCACTTCAAAGCGGAAAGCTTGCTTTGCGTCGGTGGCGGCTCGAAAAATCCACTTTGGAACCAAATCCGTGCTGATGTTTTAGGTTTACCGATTGATGTCGTGGATGTCGCAGAAAGCACTGTGCTCGGCGCTGCAATGTTTACCTTCGCAGGCGTTGGGATATACGCAACGCCAGAACAAGCACAGAAAGCAATGCAACCAAATAGAAAGCGAGTTAATCCGGCTAGAAAGAATTAATCCCTCCTCTTTCTAAGAGGCAATAAAACTTGAAAAGAATAAATAGGAGAAATCAATATGTTAAAAGGTATCCACCCGGCAATCTCCCCTGAGTTACTCAAAATTCTTGCCGAAATGGGACATGGCGATGAAATTGTACTGTCCGATGCCCATTTTCCCGCACACTCATTACATTCAAAAGTAATTCGTGCAGATGGCATCACTGTATCTACATTACTCAAAGGCATTGCACCATTATTTGAGTTTGATGCTTATGTCGATGCGCCGTTAATTATGATGCAAGTGGTGCCTGGTGATACTCTCGATCCACAAGTAGAAGAAAATTATCTAACGGCGATTAAAAATGCGATTGGTTTTACACCTAATTTAGAGCGTATTGAACGCTTTGCCTTTTACGAACGTGCCAAACAAGCTTATGCCGTCGTAATCAGTGGCGAAACAGCTAAATACGGCAACATTATCATCAAAAAAGGGGTTACCCCCGTTCTATAACAGCTTAGAGGTACTAAAAAATGAACAGACAAGAACTTTCACAAAAAATTATTGATACTTGCCTTGAAATGACTCGACTAGGGTTAAACCAAGGTACAGCGGGAAATGTCAGTGTACGTTACAAAGACGGCATGCTGATCACCCCGACAGGAATGCCATATCATTTAATGAAACCGGAAAACATTGTGTATGTAGACGGCAAAGGTAAACACGAAGAAAACAAACTGCCGTCTAGTGAATGGCAATTCCATTTAGCCGTCTATCAAGCACGTCCTGAAGCCAATGCGGTGGTGCATAACCATTCTATAAACTGCGCAGGGCTTTCTATTTTGGAAAAACCGATTCCGGCCATTCATTACATGGTCGCGGTTGGTGGCACCGATCATATCCCTTGTGTGCCTTATGCAACGTTCGGTACTCACGAATTAGCGTCCTATGTGGGCGAAGGCATTAAAGAAAGCAAAGCGATTTTACTTTCTCATCACGGTTTGATCGCTTGTGGTGAAAACCTAGACAAAGCCTTATGGTTAGCACAAGAAGTCGAAGTATTAGCATCTTGGTATTTGAAATTGTTATCAACGGGCTTAGAAATTCCATTATTAAGCAAAGAACAAATGAACGTGGTTTTAGGAAAATTCCACACTTATGGGCTGCGCATTGAAGAATAGTCCACAAATAGATTCATCACTTATTTAAACAAGGAAAAGATTATGAGCGCTAAAGTTTTAGAAAAAAAATATCTTGTGCCCTTCATTCTTATTACAAGCTTATTTGCATTGTGGGGCTTTGCGAATGATATTACAAATCCTATGGTTGCCGTATTCCAAACAGTCATGGAAATTCCGGCATCTGAAGCCGCTTTAGTACAATTTGCTTTTTATGGTGGTTATGGAACCATGGCAATTCCGGCTGCATTATTTGCCAGTCGCTATAGTTATAAAGCAGGTATCCTTCTAGGTTTAGCGCTCTATGCGGTCGGCGCATTCTTATTCTGGCCGGCCGCTAAATATGAAGTGTTCAATTTCTTCTTAATTTCTCTTTATATTTTGACTTTTGGCTTGGCATTTCTTGAAACAACAGCAAATCCTTACATTTTAGCCATGGGTGATCCGCAAACGGCTACCCGTCGCTTAAACTTTGCCCAATCCTTTAACCCGCTTGGCTCTATTACCGGGATGTTCGTCGCATCTCAATTAGTCTTAACC
>CAKVVS010000071.1:4282-6879 GCA_934834395.1 Parahaemophilus parainfluenzae
GATGCTGCTGGAAACTTGATTTACCATACTTTATCCGAAACAGAAAAAATGGGCATTCGCACCCACGACTTAGCCGAAATCCGTGACCCTTACGTTGCACTTGGTTTTGTCGTTGTTGCAGTGTTAGTCATCATCGCCTTATATAAAATGCCTTCAGTGAAGGTAGAGGAGAGTGATACCCGCCTTTCTTTTAAAGAGGCCGTAGCTCGCTTAATTAAGAAGCCGAAATATCGCGAAGGTGTAATTGCTCAAGTATTCTACGTTGGCGTACAAATTATGTGCTGGACCTTTATCGTGCAATATGCGGAACGTTTAGGCTTCACCAAAGCGGAAGGGCAAAACTTCAACATCATCGCTATGGGGATTTTTATTACCAGCCGTTTCATCAGCACAAGCTTAATGAAATATCTTAAAGCTGAATTCATGCTCATGTTGTTCGCTATCGGCGGTTTCTTCAGCATCCTCGGTGTGATTTTCATTGATGGTGTGTGGGGCTTGTACTGTTTAATTTTAACTTCAGGCTTTATGTCACTCATGTTCCCAACCATTTACGGCATTGCACTCTACGGCTTAAAAGAAGAATCTACCTTAGGTGCCGCCGGTTTAGTGATGGCTATTGTGGGCGGTGCATTAATGCCTCCATTGCAAGGTATGATCATCGACCAAGGTCAAGTAATGGGATTACCGGCTGTCAACTTCTCATTTATCCTACCGTTAATCTGCTTCGTCGTTATCGCAATTTATGGTTTCAGAAGTTGGAAAGTTCTAAAATAACGTAAAACATGACCGCACTCCACTTAAAAGTGCGGTCGTTTTTTTAAGTATTTTTATCATCTTAAGTAAAGGAGTATATTTTATGGCTAATCGAATGATTCTTAATGAAACCAGCTATCACGGTGCTGGCGCCATTCAACATATTGTAGATGAGGTCATAAGTCGTAGCTTTAAAAAAGCTTTAGTAGTCACAGACAAAGATTTGATTAAATTTAATGTAGTGGAAAAAGTCACCGCACTTTTGGATAAGGCGGGGCTTGCTTACGAGATTTTTGACGAAGTGAAAGCCAACCCAAGCGTCGATGTCATCAAAAAAGGTGTGGCAAAATTCAAACAAAGTGATGCAGATTACCTAATTGCCATCGGAGGAGGTTCTCCTACAGACACGTCAAAAGCTATCGGCATTATTATCAATAACCCTGAATTTGAAGATGTTCTATCTCTTGAAGGTGTTGCGCCGACCAAGAACAAATGTGTACCCATTATCGCTGTTCCGACTACAGCAGGCACTGCCGCTGAAGTCACTATCAACTATGTGATTACCGATGAAGCGAATAAACGCAAATTTGTTTGCGTAGATGTACACGACATACCAGTAGTCGCTGTAGTCGATCCTGACATGATGTCCAGCATGCCTAAAGGTTTGACCGCTGCCACCGGCATGGATGCACTAACCCATGCTATTGAAGGTTACACCACCAAAGCAGCTTGGGCACTTACCGATGCTTTGCATTTGGAAGCGATTCGTTTAATTGCCAAACATTTACGTGGTGCGGTAGAAAACACCAAAGAAGGACGTGAAGGTATGGCGCTTGGTCAATATGTTGCCGGTATGGGCTTTTCGAACGTAGGCTTAGGTATCGTACACAGCATGGCGCACCCGCTTTCTGCCTATTATGACACCCCGCATGGTATCGCCAATGCTGTCTTATTGCCTTATGTTATGGAATTCAATGCGCCTGAAACGGGTGAAAAATTCCGTGAAATTGCCCGAGCAATGGGTGTAAAAGGCGTAGATGACATGAGCCAAGATGAATATCGCAAAGCGGCAATTAATGCTGTAAGACAGCTGTCTAAAGATGTCGGAATTCCAGAGAAATTACACTCTATAGGTGTTCAAGAGAAAGATCTCGTTTCTCTTTCTCAAGATGCTCTTAAAGATGTTTGTACTGGAGGCAATCCACGTAATTGTACAGCAGAGGATATTTTAGAAATCTATAGATTGGCATTTAAATAATTCATCTATGAAAATTAACCCTGATCGATTATTCAATCGTTGAGTTAATTCAACAAATAAGGTAGACTATCCTCCCGTCTTGATAGCTAATCATCTTTTATTTTTGACCGCACTTTTCAGCATTCTGCACAAATTTGCATAAAAGATGATTGGCTATAATCATTTTTATCCCAACATTTTAGGTCTCTCACTATGGCTACAAATTATATTTTCGTCACAGGCGGTGTGGTTTCATCGTTAGGTAAAGGTATTGCTGCAGCATCATTGGCAGCAATTTTAGAAGCACGTGGCTTAAACGTGACTATTATGAAATTAGACCCTTACATCAACGTGGACCCGGGTACAATGAGCCCAACCCAACACGGTGAAGTGTTCGTGACACAAGACGGGGCGGAAACCGATTTAGACTTAGGTCACTACGAGCGTTTTATTCGTACCAAAATGACCAAACGCAACAACTTCACCACCGGTAAAATTTATTCTGAAGTATTACGCAAAGAGCGTCGTGGTGATTATTTAGGTGCGACAATTCAAGTTATCCCACACATCACCAATGAGATCAAAGATCGCGTGATTGCCGGCGCAC
>CAKVVS010000072.1:0-246 GCA_934834395.1 Parahaemophilus parainfluenzae
GGTGAATGGCCTTGGTGGCTTGTGAACGGGTTAAGCCTGTATTCTCGGCAATAAATTTATCTAGTCGCATCGTAAACTCTTATTTTTGATTGAACCAGCTGACGTAATCAAACTGATCGTAATATTTTTCACCATTCCAACCGGAAAAAGTAAATAAATCGCCCACTTCGCCTTCGTTTTCAAAGCCTTTAATGTAGATAGCGGATTTTAATTAAGGATATGGCTTGTGGGTAAAGACGACATTGT
>CAKVVS010000072.1:256-6675 GCA_934834395.1 Parahaemophilus parainfluenzae
CTTCATATTTTGCACCTTTTCCACCATCTTTATCTGTCATCATAATAAACAAATTATCGAGATCTAAACGCTGTGAGCGAGCTTCCCACTTTTCTCGAGCCTCTTGTTCGGAGTGGTAGTGCATAAAGTGCACTTTAAGATCACCTAATAGACCAACTGGGTACGGTTTTTCTGTTTGTATAAATTGAAGCGGTTGTGCTTGATAGAATGTGATATTTTGTAGATATCGAACAAAATCGCTTGGGTCTAAATAAAGGTTAACAAACGGAGAATTAAAAGGCTGATTGAGGTCGTGCAAAATAAATGCACCGACACAGTTTGCAGAAATTACTGACATGCCTTGGTTGGTTAACCGTTGTTGGAAGGTTTTGTTAATCGCTTTCCGTTGTAATTTATTGATGGCACTTCTAAATTTAGAAAACAAACTCATTATTTATATCCTGCATGTTTTTTTGCGACATAGTAACGTTTTTGGCTCAAAATGTGAAGAAAAGACAAAAATCGCGGTCGATTTCACTCATATTTTGTGATCATTTTGTAAAATTTTTGCGGTATATCACAAATTTCTCTAAAAAAGAGAGTATAATGGCGCAAATTTTATTTAGCCTAAGTGAAAATGGAGTATTTTTATATGAGCGAACAATTACGCCAAGCCGCATTAGATTTTCATGAATTCCCAATTCCAGGAAAAATTGCTGTCACCCCAACCAAATCGTTAGAAACCCAACATGATTTAGCCCTTGCTTATTCTCCAGGTGTTGCAGAGCCTTGTCTCGAAATTGAAAAAGATCCTTCAGCTGCAAGCCGTTATACTGCACGTGCTAATTTAGTGGCTGTGATTTCAAATGGTACTGCTGTATTAGGTTTAGGAAATATTGGGGCACTTGCCTCCAAACCTGTTATGGAAGGGAAAGGGGTATTGTTCAAAAAATTTGCCGGTATCAATGTATTCGACATTGAAATCAATGAACATGATCCAGATAAATTAATCGATATTATCGCTTCATTAGAACCTACTTTTGGTGGGATTAACCTTGAAGATATCAAAGCACCGGAATGTTTCCACATTGAAAAAGCATTGCGTGAACGAATGGGAATTCCGGTATTCCATGATGACCAACATGGTACTGCCATTATCGTCGGTGCAGCAGCATTAAACGGTTTAGAAATTATTGGTAAAAATATTGCAGATGTTCGCTTAGTAGTAAATGGTGCTGGTGCTTCTGCTATTGCTTGTACTAACTTGCTTCGTGCATTAGGTTTCAAAAAAGAAAATATCACCATGTGTGACTCTAAAGGTGTGATTTTCAAAGGCCGTGGTGATAACATGGATGAAACCAAACAATTCTACGCCATTGAAGATAATGGTTGGCGCACATTAGCGGATGCCGTTAAGGGAGCCGATGTGTTCTTAGGTTGCTCTAAAGCAGGTGCATTAAAACCTGAAATGGTGAAAACCATGGCAGAAAATCCATTAATCTTAGCATTAGCTAACCCAGTACCTGAAATTACCCCAGATGAAGCGAAAGCAGTACGTCCGGATGCGATTGTTTGTACTGGTCGTTCAGATTTTCCAAACCAAGTAAATAACGTACTTTGTTTCCCATTCTTATTCCGTGGTGCATTAGATGTAGGTGCAACGGCGATTAATGAGGAAATGAAATTAGCGGCTTCTCATGCAATTGCAAGTCTTGCGAAAGAACCAGTTCCGTTAGAAATTGTTGCTAATTATGGTGCGTTATCTTTTGGACCTGATTATGTGATTCCAACACCATTTGATCCACGCTTATTGTTTACTGTCTCTTCTGCGGTAGCGAAAAAAGCAATGGAAACAGGTGTGGCAACCCGTCCAATTACCGATTGGGCAGCTTATGAAAAACAATTAAAAGCATTAGTTGCAGCTTAATCCTTCTCTTTCAAAGTGCGGTCAAAAATGATGATATTTTTAACCGCACTTTGTGTTTTTTTATCTGTCTATGGAAGGAATGGCACATTCACGTGCCTTAAATTAATCAAAGGGTAGCGATTCCCTTAGGACTTATGAGTGTCAAAATGAAACAAACACGTTCTCCTTTATATCCGATTTTTCTCTTCGTCATCATTAATCTGATTATTTTCACCTTGTCTCGTCTTGGGCTTGCGATTTGGCAGGCAGACCGCGTCTCTGCGGTAGCGGGCTGGGGGCAATTATTCTTACAAGGCTTGCGTATGGATATCGTAGCTTTGTGTTATCTATTTGGTGTGCCAGCATTATTTACGGTGTTATTTCATAATAGCCGTATTTGGAAAATGATTTTACGTATCTGGCTTACCCTTGGTAGTGTGTTTATTCTGTTTATGGAACTCGCGACACCGGCATTTATCGAAACCTATGATTTCCGTCCAAACCGTCTGTTTATCGAATATTTAATTTATCCGAAAGAAGTCTTTTCAATGTTGATGGAAGGCCATTTAACTGCGGTCATTTTTAGCCTCATTTTCACCGTTACGGCTTTCTTCTGTTATTGGAAACTCTCTGGTTATGCGGTGAAAAACTTACACCCAATGAGCTGGAAATTGCGTCCTGTTGTAGCATTGCTTGTGATTGCAGTGGCTTTTTTAGGTGCGCGTTCGAGTTTCCAACACCGTGGTGTCAACCCTGCAATGGTGGCTTTTTCTTCCGATGGGTTAGTCAATTCACTTGTGTTGAATTCGGGTTACTCCGTTCTTTATGCCGCCCAACAATTTAAAGATGAAGGTGCATCTTCTGAAGCCTATGGCAAAATGGACACCGATGAAATGTTGCGTATTGTTAAAGCAAGCCGTGGCCGTCCTGAAAGTGATTATATTTCAGAGAAGATTCCAACCTTAACGAAAAACCAAGCCACTTACCAAGGTAAACCGAAAAATATCGTCATTATTTTGGAAGAAAGTTTTGGCGCGCAATTCGTCGGTACATTAGGCGGAAAACCACTTTCACCTGAATTTGATAAATTAGCCAAAGAAGGCTGGTTATTTGAAAATCTCTATGCGACCGGTACGCGTTCTGTGCGAGGTATTGAAGCTACAACTGCAGGTTTCACACCCACTCCAGCACGTGCAGTGGTGAAATTAAATAACAGTCAAAGTGGTTTCTTTACCATTGCAGATTTACTTGCTAAACAAGGTTATAACACGTCCTTTATTTATGGCGGTGAAAAACACTTTGATAACATGGCAAGCTTCTTCTATGGCAACGGCTTCCAAACTATTATCGATCAAAAGGATTATCAAAATCCGAAATTTACCGCGACTTGGGGCGTGAGTGATGAGGATTTATTTGATAAAGCGAACGAAACCTTTACCCAATTACAGAATGAAGGAAAACCATTCTTTAGCTTAGTGTTCAGTTCAAGCAATCATGATCCTTTTGAATTTCCTGATGGCAAAATTGAGCTTTACGAACAACCAAAAGCAACCCGTAATAACAGTGCAAAATATGCGGATTATGCCATTGGTTATTTCTTCAAATTAGCGAAACAATCTAATTATTGGAAAGATACCGTGTTCTTGGTGATTGCTGACCATGATTCTCGTGCAGCTGGGGCAAGCTTGGTGCCAATTAAGCATTTCCATATTCCTGCGTTAATTTTAGGTGATCATGTTGAACCACGCCGAGACAGTCGTTTAGTGAGTCAAATTGATATGCCGACAACCTTACTTTCTATTGCGGGGGTAAGCGGTAATTATCCGATGATTGGCTTTGATTTAACGCAAGATGTGAATCCGAATCGTGCCTTTATGCAATTCGATCAAACTCAAGCCTTAATGAAAGGCAATCATGATGTTGTTATTCAAACACCAAATAGCAAAGCAAAAGGCTATGTTTATGATAAGGAAAAAGACACATTAACCGAAAAAGAGGTGCCGGAAGAAATGAAAAAAGAAGCGTTGGCACATGCTTTACTTGGCAGCTATTTGTATAAAAACCGTTTATATAAAGGCAGTGAAGAGAAGTAAAGTGCGGTCAGTTTTAGGCTAATTTTAAAGGGCGAATGATTTCGCCCTTTTTCTTTATATGATTTTTGCTTAGTGATTCTCAGCAATCACACGTGGGAATAAAATATTATTTTCACGATGAATATGCATCATTAAATCGTCAATAAATTCTTGGATACCGCTGTAAAGTGCAAGCCATGTATTACAAGCATCTGCCGGAGGCGTCATATTGTTTGTTAATGATTTCAAAACTTCCAAATGTTCGCCATGTTCAGCATGTTCCATTTCCATCATACGAATTGGCATTTGTGCCATCATATAATTACCCGCTTTGATCATTGGGAAAAGCACATGCTCTTCTTTCATCATATGGTTGCTCAAATCCTCATAGACATTGCGTAATTCAGCCGCAACACCCATTGGACAATCTTCACGATCGCCATGAACACTTTCTACACGATCCGCTAAGACGATTAATTCTTGAAGTTGTTCACGGTGACGTTGATGGTAGCGAACTAAAATATGATCGATAATTTCAGGATAAGTTGCATTAACCCAATATTCTTCAGGGTTTTCTGCTTTGCTGTTTTGAAGCTCGGTTAAACGGGTTTCAATTTCTGCTAAATTTAATCCTTTTTCTGCCGCTGCGTTTGCAAGCGTGTCAGAACCTCCGCAGCAGAAATCCAAATCGTATTTACGAAGTAGGGAAGTTGAACCGGGTACGCTGACAGCGATTTCACTTAATTTTTTATCTCCAAAAGACATAATGAATCTCCTTATTGATTAGGTAGAGTTAAAAAGTTGAGTGAAATACTAAGATAATGAAAGAAAAATGCAACGGATTTTTTAGCAAAGTATGATTTAAATCAAAGCTAAAAGTTAAAGTTACCGTGTTGTAGGTAGGTATTGATGCGTATTAAAGTGAAAGTTGCATTGCTTTGATGAGGTGTTATTATTCGAGCATAGAGAGGGGATAATAATGAAGCGAATCTATAGATTTTTAGCTATTGGCTTAGTGTTAGTGATTTTAGGTGTTGGATATTTTCTTACGAATTTAACGATTTTTGACGGTACATTTATTCAACTAAATACGTCACAAAAAGAGAGTTATATTCCTTTTAAAAACAAGTTAAATATGAAATGTGACAAGGCTAATGATTTAGTGCCTAAATTAGCCGCTTCTCGTTTTCATTTGATAACTTGGAATGTGCATAAGGGACAAGATAAAGGCTGGCAAGAAGATTTAGCGCGACTTTCTAAACAAGCGGATTTTGTGTTATTACAAGAGGCGACGCAGCATCAAAATTTAAGTACATTTTCGACCGCACTTTTTGTGTCCTCTTTTTCTTTTAAAGATCTCTTATCAGGTGTAAAAACATTCACCAACACGCAACCAGAATGGTATTGCGGTGGTGGCGTAGCTGAACCATTAATACAAATACCTAAAGTGGCAAGTGTGATGAATTTTCCATTAGAAAAAGGCGATAGTTTGCTACTTATTAATGCGCATTTAATTAATTTTGAATGGGGTATTTCCACTTATCAAACCCAGTTAGAGCAGCTCTTTTCCTTTGTTGAAAATCATCAAGGTCCGATCATCATGTCTGGTGATTTTAATGCATGGAATGAGCGTCGTCTGAATTTAGTCAATAATTTGATGCAAAAATATGGATTAGATGCAGTGACGCTCTCTCAAGATGAGCGGGTTAGATTTTTAGGTTATCCACTTGATTATATTTTTACGCGAGGCGTAAAAGTGGTGAGTGCAACATCAGAAGTGGTTACTTCGTCAGATCATAATCCGTTACTAGTTGAATTCGAATTTGAATAAAGTGCGGTCAGATTTTGAGAAAATTTTAGGGCTAACGTTATGTTAGCCCTATGTGTTATTACTTGGTTTGATTAATTAAAAATTGTGTTAATAGAGACACTGGACGACCTGTTGCGCCTTTATTTGCACCTTGAAGCCAAGCTGTCCCGGCGATATCTAAATGTGCCCAAGTGTACTTTTTCGTAAAGTTGGAGAGGAATGCGCCTGCAGTAATTGCACCGCCCCAGCGACCGCCAATATTGGCCAAATCAGCAAATGGGGATTTTAATTGCTCTTGATATTCTTCACTTAATGGTAAACGCCAAGCTTTGTCAGTAGTTTGCTGTGCGGCTAGTAATAACTGTTCGGCTAAGGCATCGTTAGTTGAAACTAAGCCGCTGTTATGTTGACCTAAAGCTACCACGCAAGCGCCTGTTAGGGTCGCAATATCAATCACATATTGCGGTTCAAAACGCTCTACATAAGTTAATGTATCACAAAGTACTAAACGTCCTTCAGCATCAGTATTTAACACTTCTACGGTTAAACCATTCATCGTGGTGAGAATATCACCTGGACGATAAGCATTCCCATCAGGCAAGTTTTCACAACCAGCTAATACACCAATGACATTTAATGGTAGATTTAATTC
>CAKVVS010000073.1:0-6666 GCA_934834395.1 Parahaemophilus parainfluenzae
GGGTTCATATATTCGTTAGTCCTAAAATGTGAAAAAAGTGACCGCACTTTGAGAAATCAAAATAAATGCTGTCACCATTAACTTTTACGATTGACAATAAATTCGGCTAATGCACGCAATGCAGTGGTATCAAAAGGCAAATTGTCTAATTCATGTAAGGCGGTTTGATAGAGTTCTTGGGCTTTTTGTTTCGCGCCCTCTAATCCTAACAGCTTTGGATAAGTGCTTTTATCTAAATCTAAATCAGATCCCACCGGTTTACCAATTTCGGCACTGTCACCTTCAATATCTAAAATGTCATCTTGTACTTGGAAAGCTAAACCAATAGCTTGTGAATAACGTTCTAGTTGTTGCTCTAATTCTTTGTTTTCAAAGTGAGGAGAGCAGATAAAACCCAGTTTTAATGCGGCCGTTAGCAACGAACCCGTTTTATTGCGATGAATAAGTTCTAATTCGGCTAAATTAACTTGTTTATGCTCAGAAATTAAATCTAAACTTTGCCCTAAACACATACCTTGTACGCCAGATGCTTGAGCCAATACTTTCACTAATTGCAATTTTTGTTCTGCAGAAAGAGAAGGGGCTTCAGTAAGAATTTCAAAGGCAAAAGTTTGTAATGCATCGCCAGCTAAAATGGCAGTCGCTTCATCAAAAGCAATATGACAAGTTGGTTGACCACGACGAAGTTCATCGTTATCCATTGCAGGCAAATCATCATGGATTAAAGAATAAGCATGGATAGATTCAATGGCTGCGGCGGCGTAATCTAAAGCGGGCATTTCAGCCCCCAGCATTTTACCCGTTGCATAGACAAGGAAAGGACGAACGCGTTTGCCGCCTAGCAATAAGCCATATTTCATGGCATCACGCAAAGGGGCATTATAAGAGTCAATTTCTTCAAATTGATTGGCTAAAAACTGATTAATGCGATCTTGAACTTGTTTGAGTTCAGTGCCGAATTGATAACTCATGGATTACTCGTCCCCTTGATAATCACTTAATGGGGCGGTTTCGCTTTTTTGTAATAAAATTTGAATACGTTGTTCTGCTTGTTGCAAGCGCTCTTGACCAAGTTGAGCCAATTTAATACCGTTTTCAAATTCTTTCAGCGCATCTTCCAATGGTAATTCACCGCTTTCAAGTTTTGTCACAATTGTTTCTAATTGTGCAAGTGTTGTTTCAAAATCAGGTTCAGCATTTGCTGGTTTACGCGCCATTAAATTATCCTTTTCAGATGAATAAATTGCTCCGTATTGTACTTGATTTTTATAGGGATGTTAAAAACTTATTTCAAAGTGCGGTCAGTTTTTCGTGAGAATTTGAACTTTGTGGGATCTGGAATTTAGCGTACAATACGGCCATTTTTTATTATTCACAGATTATTATGAAATTTATCGTTAAACTTTTTCCTGAAATTATGATTAAAAGCGAAACCGTGCGTAAGCGTTTCGCGAAAATTTTGACCTCAAATATCCGCAATATTTTACAGAAATATGATGAAGAAACGGCGGTTGTTCGTCATTGGGATTACATTGAAGTGCGGTCAAAAAATGAAGCAAACCGTGAAGAATTAATTGCGCTTTTACAACGCATTCCAGGGATTCATCATTTTTTAGAAGTGGAAGAAAAACCATTTACCGATTTACATCACATCTTTGAATTGACCTTAGCGGATGTCGCAGCTCAACTTGAAAACAAAACCTTTTGCGTGCGTGTAAAACGCAAAGGGAAACATGATTTTAGTTCCATTGAAGCTGAACGTTATATCGGTGGTGGTTTAAATCAGCATATTGAAAGTGCAAAAGTACGCTTAAAAAATCCTGATGTGACGGTGCGTATTGATATTGAAAATGACAAAATGATGCTGGTGAGAGCTCGTCATGTTGGTCTTGGTGGTTATCCAATTGGGACACAAGAAGATGTGCTTTCATTGATTTCAGGTGGCTTTGACTCAGGCGTATCCAGTTATATGCTTATTCGCCGTGGTTCACGTGTGCATTATTGTTTCTTCAATTTGGGCGGCGCAGCCCATGAAATTGGCGTGAAACAAATGGCTTACCATATTTGGAATCGCTATAGCTCATCTCATAAAGTTCGCTTTATTGCCATTCCTTTTGAAGGCGTAGTGGGCGAGATTTTAGAGAAAGTTGATAACGGCCAAATGGGCGTCGTGTTAAAACGAATGATGGTGCGAGCTGCAAGTAAAGTTGCACAACGTTTTGATATTCAAGCCATTGTTACCGGCGAAGCACTCGGACAAGTTTCGAGCCAAACTTTAACCAATTTACGTTTAATTGATGACGCATCTGATGCGTTAGTATTACGTCCACTCATTACTCATGATAAAGAACAGATTATCGCGATGGCGAAAGAGATCGGCACAGATGATATTGCTAAATCAATGCCTGAATTCTGTGGAGTGATTTCTAAAAATCCAACGATTAAAGCGGTACGTGAAAAAATTCTTGAAGAAGAAAATCACTTTGATTTTGGCGTGTTGGAAAGTGCGGTTGAAAATGCACAATATTTAGATATTCGCCAAATTGCAGAAGAAACAGAGAAAGAAGTGGTAGAAGTGGATACCATTTCAGTGCTTGGTGAAAACGATATTATTTTAGATATTCGCAGCCCTGAAGAGACAGATGAAAATCCATTTGAATCAGACGAGCATCAAGTAATGCAGTTGCCGTTTTACAAATTATCTTCGCAATTTGGTTCATTAGATCAAAGTAAAAACTATGTGCTTTATTGTGAAAGAGGCGTAATGAGTAAACTTCAAGCGCTTTATTTAAAAGAAAATGGTTTTACGAATGTAAGAGTATTCGGGAAAAAATAAGCAAAAAATGACCGCACTTTAACGTGCGGTTTTTTTATTCGTAATCTAATTCACCCACTAATTCATCGATAGCTTGGGCAAGTAATGTCCGATCATGACGATAGCTAATATCATCTGCATTCAAGCGTTTAGCTAAGATTTTAACGGAAGAAATGGCAGACAAATCGACCGCACTTTGTTCACGATAAGGTGTAATGGCGCCATTAATGACTGGGGCTCCGACGATTTCATTAATTTTCTGAATACGATCAGCCAGTGAAAGATGAGAGGCTGCGCCAATTTCTATCCCTAAATTATCAATAAAAATCACTTTCGCTTTGCTATTACGCAGGGCAGTCGCTAATTCAGGTAATAATAATGGTGGCATAATGCTCGTCATGAAACTTCCTGGACCGAGTAAAATGACTTCCGCTTGCTCCAATGCTTGGATGGCTTCTTGTGCGGCTTTAACCATGGGTACTAAGAAAAGTGATTGGGGTAATTCTGTTAAATTATCAATGCTCACTTCACCGACAATACTGGAGCCTGAACCTAAACTCGCGGCAAGATGAACCGGTTCTTCTGACATGGGAATAATGTGAGATTTTACTTTGAGTAATTCACGAATTAAGTTAATGGCTTCAATAGGGCGAATATGCATATCTTCTAAAGCTTTGAGCATTAAATTGCCTAAATTATGCCCAGAAAGTTCACCTTCACCGGTAAAGCGGTATTCAAATAATGCAGATGCCGTGCTTGGCTCAATGATGATTTGGTTTAAGCAATTACGTAGATCGCCCCATGCGATACCACCTCGTTCTTGGCGAATACGACCCGTTGAACCGCCGTTATCTGTGGTGGTGACAATACCAGTTAAACGCTCTTTCATAAAACTAAGCGCCGATAATACACGCCCTAATCCATGACCACCACCAATGGCAACAATATGTTTGATTTCGTCTAAATGTTCATGACGGCTGTGACGAGATAAATCAGACATTTTTCTTCCTTTTTTACCTATAAATAATTATAAAAAATAATGTTATATATTTTTTTATATAAGTTAATGCTGTTATTTTTATTAATATAGTCGGGTTATTCTACCAAATTATTGCTATTAACCGCTTGCTTTTATTACAATATCAGCACAATTTATTTTTAACGCATAACTCCGAGCTTGTTTAGCCTAAGTTTCACAGGAAATACGGCGACAAGCCAATAACGCGGTACGTTATTCAGGGATACGCTGGAAACGGTTTATCCTCTCCATATTTAGAAAGGTGTAAAATGCAATCCATTCCTATCAAGAACGTAGGAGAGTCTCGCTTAGTCGATCCTTTCCAACGCCAATATTACTATCTACGACTGTCGATTACCGATCAGTGTAATTTTCGTTGTACCTATTGTTTGCCTGATGGTTATCAACCTGAAGCTAACAAGCCAAGTTTCTTAACTTTAAAAGAAATTACCCATCTTGCCCAAGCATTTGCTGAAATGGGCACAGAGAAAATCCGTTTAACGGGTGGCGAACCCACTTTACGCAAAGATTTTATTTCTATTGCTGAAAGCATTGCTAATATTGATGGCATTCGTCAATTAGCTGTTACGACAAATGGCTATCGCATGGCAAAAGATGTGGCTGATTGGAAGAAAGCAGGAATTACGTCTATTAACGTCAGTGTTGATAGTTTAGATCCGAAAATGTTCTATCAAATTACGGGTATCAATAAATTTGATGACGTGATGCGTGGTATCGATCGTGCATTTGAAGTGGGCTACAACAAAGTCAAAGTCAATTCAGTTTTGATGAAAAATTTGAATGACAAAGAGTTTGAGCAATTCCTTGTTTGGGTGAAAGATCGCCCAATTCAAATGCGCTTTATCGAACTCATGCAAACGGGCGAAATGGATAGTTTCTTTGATAAATTCCATCTTTCAGGACAAGTATTAGCGGATAAATTGCTACAAAACGGTTGGCAATTACAACATAAATCCCATACTGATGGTCCAGCTAAAGTATTCACGCATCCTGATTATGCAGGCGAAATTGGCTTAATTATGCCTTATGAGAAGAATTTCTGCGCAAGCTGTAATCGTCTCAGAGTATCAGCGAAGGGCAAACTGCATCTTTGTTTATTTGGCGAAGAAGGCATTGAATTACGTGATTTATTGCAATCCCATGAACAGCAAGATATTTTGCAAGCACGTATTTTTTCTGCATTGCAAGGCAAACGTGAACATCATTATTTGCATATCGGTGATAGTGGCGTAAGAAATCATTTAGCTTCTATCGGTGGCTAAAAGAAAGTAGGTGAATTTTGCTATTCACTTATTTTGCTTTTGTCACACATGCAAAACATTCAATATTTTAACCGCACTTTATTTTATTATGACTACATTTACGCATATCAATTCTCAAGGCGAAGCCAATATGGTGGATGTTTCTGCAAAGGCAGAGACTGTTCGTGAAGCTCGTGCTGAAGCCATTGTAACCATGTCAAAAGAAACTTTTTCCATGATCGTGGAAGGCAAACATCACAAAGGCGATGTATTTGCTACTGCTCGTATTGCAGGTATTCAAGCCGCAAAACGCACTTGGGAACTTATCCCGCTTTGCCATCCATTGTTACTTTCTAAAGTAGAAGTGAATTTAGAACCGTTACTTGAAACAAACCAAGTTCGTATTCAATCTCTTTGCAAATTAACCGGAAAAACCGGCGTAGAAATGGAAGCATTAACGGCTGCAAGTGTAGCAGCTTTAACCATTTACGATATGTGTAAAGCCGTACAAAAAGACATGGTGATTGGGCACGTTCGCCTGTTAGAAAAGAGCGGTGGAAAATCTGGTCATTTTATTGCGGAGGAAAAATAAGATGTTAAATGTTTTATTTTTTGCTCAAACTCGCGAATTAATTGGGGAAGATTCTATTCAGCTTGAAGGCGATTTTGCGACAGCAGAAGCGGTGCGTGAACATCTTGCTCAAAAAGGTGATAGATGGGCGTTAGCGTTAGAAAAAGGGAAGCTTTTAGTCGCTATCAATCAAACTTTGATGCCATTAGAAAGTGCGGTCAAAAATGGGGATGAAATTGCATTTTTCCCACCGGTAACAGGGGGCTAAATGACGGATATTCAAATTTCAGTACAAGAACAACCTTTTGATCAAAATGCCGTTTACCAATGGCTTTCTGAACAACATTCGGTTGGTGCAACGGTTATTTTCGTGGGTAAAGTTCGCGATCTTAATTTAGGCGATGAGGTATCCAGCTTATACTTAGAACATTATCCCGCCATGACAGAAAAAGCCTTACGTGAAATTGTAGAACAGGCGAAAGCCCGTTGGGATATCCAACGAGTGTCGGTGATTCATCGTGTGGGACTTTTACATACCGGCGATGAAATTGTTTTAGTCGGCATCAGTTCTGCTCACCGAGGCGATGCTTACCATGCTAATGAATTTATTATGGACTTTTTAAAATCCAAAGCGCCGTTCTGGAAAAAAGAACAAACTAATCAAGGTGAACGTTGGATTGAAGCAAGAGAAAGCGATAAAGAAGCGTTAGAAAAGTGGTAATTTAATATAAAAAACATGGCCATTTCATGGCCTTTTTTATTATAATAAAAAATATTTATATTAAATATATAGTAAATTATATTTAAATTTCTTTTTATTGATATTTAAATATAAATTAATATTGGTTTTAATCAGTTTTATATTATAACCATACCATTTTATTCAAGAGCATTTTTGTTTTAATTATTGATAATAATATTACTAAGGAATTTATTATGAATCATATCTTTAAAATCATTTGGAACACGGTTAGTCAATGTTGGGTCGCTGTTTCTGAGC
>CAKVVS010000074.1:0-6534 GCA_934834395.1 Parahaemophilus parainfluenzae
TTGTGCAACTTCACGATCATCAACGCCTTTTAATTTAACGATGATTTCGTGATTATGATGACGCCAGTTTTCTAATTCAGTTGGCTGCCATTCACCTTTGATTTTTAAAAACCAAGGTTGATAATCAAAAATGCTTTCAGCTTGTTCTGTTGATGAATAAATACGTAACCACCCACGGATACCATAGGTTGAGCCTAATTTGCCCACAACTTCAATGCGTTGTTGTTCCATATTTTTCACCTATCTTAGTTTAAGAACTAAATCAAAAAGCGAGATTATGCTTTTTGAGCTTCTTTTACCAAAGTTGCAACACGATCTGAAAGTGATGCACCTTGAGCAACCCAGTGGTTTACACGCTCAAGATCAACACGAAGACGCTCTGCGTTACCTTGTGCGATTGGGTTGAAGAAACCTACACGCTCAATGAAACGACCGTCACGTGGTGAACGACTGTCAGCTACTACGATTTGATAAAATGGGCGTTTTTTAGCTCCGCCACGAGATAAACGAATGGTTACCATAACCTTCCTCTAAATGTTTAATTACTAAAAGAATATTCTCAAACTCGAAAGTGATTTAAGAATATAGCTTACTTTTTTCTCTGTATATATAGACAAAAAGCCTGCGAATTTTATACTTTTTGAGCAAAATTCCAAGTTTTGGATGAGCATTCTAATAAGTACGTTATATTCTCTTGAAAAAGTAAACATTATCATTCACATGCAATTTTGTTTTACGTATAATCTAAGAAACTCTCAAATAGTTTTAGGTCAAGTTTACGCGTTAAGCGGTATTTTATATTGATAAAATATCAGTTAAATGAGGTTTATTATGAAAATCGGTTTTCATTCTGTGTTACTTGGATTAGCGTCATGTATTGGCATTCAACAATCTGTGATAGCGAGTCCTCCTCCGTCTTCTCAACAATCAGTATCTACTGAGTCCGCTGAGGCTTTAAAACAACAATTTTCAATCGCTTTAGCCAAACAAGAAAAGCAACAAGTTTCGATTTTACAGAAAAAACTCACCGCACTTTTTTCTTTACCTCCTCAATTCCTAGATAATCAGATCCAAATAAGCGAAAAAATCCTAACTCGCATTTTTAAAACAGATAAAAATCTCACTCCTAAATTTCTTGATTACTTATACTTTGAGCCGATAAATACTGGCGATGCTAATTTAATTCAGGAAATGAAGAAAAACTTATTGGTGTCTTTTTTAGCGAATGAGCAGGCAAAAATTTATATTCGTCAAACAGATAATTCGGAGCAATTTGTTCAGGCTTTACTAGAAAGGGGAGCCAAACCAGATCAAATTATATTATTGTCTTTGGATGCTAAAGGCATATTTCAAAAAATTATTGAACAGATGCGTCAAGATTTTCCTAATCAAACAACTTTTTCTATTACTGAGAATCGAGTGAGTTTGATAACCCCTTCTTCTGAAATTAAGCCCCGCCTCGCTCTAGCCAATATGATGTTTGCTCGCCAATTTAAAGGGGTGGAGGTTGATGATTTTTCGTATTTGGATCAAGCACGTGAAAATCTTCAACACAATAACTATGCTATTCGTTATAAGACTTTCCAAGCAATGCTTGAAGGCTTAAATTAATCCGTTTACTCACAAGGAGCCATTATGTTTTTATCTAAAAAATCAGTTACCTTTGCAGTTAGTGCGTTAGCAATGCTTTGCTCAGGTGCAGCCTTTGCTAAAGAAGCGCCGCAAGCACATAAAGCTGTGGAGTTAAGTATCTTACATATTAACGACCACCATTCTTATTTGGAACCGCACGAAGCAAGAATTAATCTAAATGGTCAACAAACAAAGGTTGATATTGGCGGTTTTTCTGCTGTGAATGGAAAACTTTATGAGTTACGTAAAAAGTATAAAAATCCATTAGTGCTACATGCTGGTGATGCGATTACCGGTACGCTGTATTTCACACTTTTTGGCGGTTCCGCTGATGCGGCTGTCATGAATGCTGGTAATTTCCATTATTTTACTTTGGGTAACCATGAATTTGACGCGGGTAATGAAGGTTTATTAAAACTACTCGAGCCATTAAAAATTCCAGTACTTTCAGCCAATGTTATTCCTGATAAAAATTCAATTTTATATAACAAATGGAAACCTTACGATATTTTCACTGTGGATGGAGAAAAAATTGCCATTATCGGTTTAGATACCGTGAATAAAACGGTTAATTCATCTTCACCAGGTAAAGATGTGAAGTTCTATGATGAAATTGCTACTGCGCAAATTATGGCAAATGCGCTAAAACAACAAGGTATTAATAAAATCATCTTACTTTCACATGCAGGAAGTGAAAAAAATATCGAAATCGCTCAAAAAGTAAATGATATTGATGTGATCGTTACTGGGGATTCACATTATTTATACGGAAATGATGAATTACGTGGTTTAAAACTTCCAGTAATCTATGAATATCCGCTTGAATTTAAAAATCCGAATGGCGAACCGGTATTTGTAATGGAAGGTTGGGCTTATTCTGCTGTTGTGGGTGACTTAGGTGTTAAATTCAGTCCTGAAGGTATTGCGTCTATTACTCGTAAAATTCCTCATGTGTTAATGAGTTCTCATAAACTTCAAGTGAAAAATGCGGAAGGTAAATGGACTGAATTAACAGGCGATGAACGTAAAAAAGCGCTTGATACTTTAAAGTCAATGAAGAGTATTTCACTTGATGATCATGATGCAAAAACAGACATGCTTATTTCAAAATATAAAAGTGAAAAAGATCGTTTAGCACAAGAAATTGTTGGCGTCATCACCGGTTCTGCAATGCCGGGTGGTTCAGCAAATCGTATCCCAAATAAAGCAGGCTCAAATCCAGAAGGTTCTATTGCAACGCGTTTTATTGCAGAAACAATGTATAACGAACTCAAAACAGTGGATTTAACCATTCAAAATGCAGGCGGTGTTCGTGCGGATATTTTACCAGGCAATGTAACCTTTAATGATGCTTATACTTTCTTACCTTTCGGGAATACGTTATATACCTATAAAATGGAAGGTTCGTTAGTGAAACAAGTGCTTGAAGATGCGATGCAATTTGCTTTAGTTGATGGTTCTACAGGGGCATTCCCTTATGGCGCGGGCATTCGTTACGAAGCGAATGAAATACCAAATGCGGAAGGTAAACGTTTAGTCAGCGTGGAAGTATTGAATAAACAAACCCAACAATGGGAACCAATTGATGATAATAAACGTTATCTCGTTGGTACTAATGCTTATGTAGCTAGCGGTAAAGATGGTTACAAAACTTTTGGTAAATTATTTAACGATCCGAAATATGAAGGCGTTGATACTTACTTGCCTGATGCGGAAAGTTTCATTAAATTTATGAAAAAACATCCGCACTTTGAGGCTTACACTTCATCAAATGTGAAATTTAATGCTTCTAGTGATGCGTTACCTAAAAAATAAAAGCTAAAATATATTGAAAATAGCGCGTATTTAACACTCGATTTTATACCTCAGGCAAACCCACTTTATAGACCATCTGGTAAAGGTGGGTTTATTTTTTGTCGTTTTATCTCTTTCTATTACATTTCACTTTAGATTGCCATTCAAGCAGTCAGTTTCGTAGAGTTTTTACCATTACCTCATATTAATAAAGTCTGAATTATAAAAAGCGTAAAAAAGCCCATAGCACAAGGGCATTTTCTTGATATTTTGTGCTTGCTTGCATGTGTACTTTCGACGAACCTCTGTAATGGGCATAACTATGTCTATGGTGTTGTTCTGCTTCCGTAAAGTTATGCTCAACCATTTTTGCTAGACGTTTGTAGAGTTTTTCCCTTGCTCCGATGACTTAACTGCATTGGCATTTTGAGTAGTGTAAAAGCGCATTTTGTTCAACAACGTGCCGATATTGTAGAAATGGAAGGAAAAATTTGGCTCAACCTCGCCAATCCTTTAACCTTACTTGGTGTGCATGGTTATGATGAACCTCCACACATAACCGATTGTAAAATTAAAATTTTTATTTCATCTGATTTAGATGATCAGACGTTTGATAAGCTTACTGAAGCTGCATTAAGAAATTGTTTTATCTACAACACATTAAATAAAACGTTTTCTTTTACTGTCTTGTTTGAGCAAGTTTTGTAATTCATTATATCAGTTAAAAATACGACTTAAATTAAATACCATCAATATTTTCCTAATTTGAAATAATTGGTATTTTTTTATACCATAAATGCACTTTTGGAAACAATCCACTCAAATCCTACTGAGCGTTTTCTTCAAAATCGCACTTCTCCGTGCTATCATTTGCGATGGTTCCATCTCACCATTTAGGGCTTAAGGCCTTATTTTATTTAATCTGATTTTATTTTTATTCACTTAATTTTTAAGGGGGAAGCGTTGTCTTTATCTAAATTTATGGAAAAGCAAACGTCGTTCAATCCTTTAGTGATTGGTGCAACGTTATTTTTTGTGGTGTTGCTTGTCGCGATGATTTTAATCGCACCTGAACAAACACAAACTTTATTAAATGCTGCTAAATCGGGCATTTTTGCCAACTTTAGTTGGTTTTACGTATTAGCATTCTCAGTATTTTTGGGCTTTTTAGTCATTTTATCAGTCAGTAGCCTAGGTAATATCAAATTAGGCAATGATGAAGAAGAGCCTGAATTTGGTTTTCTGTCTTGGTTGGCGATGTTATTTGCTGCCGGTATGGGGGTAGGGTTGATGTTCTTTGGTGTAGCAGAGCCATTGACGCATTACTTATCTGATATTACCACAGGCAGCGCAGAGCATAAGCAACAAGAAGCCTTGTTACACACCTTATTCCACTGGGGAATTCATGCCTGGGCGGTGTATGGCACGATTGCGTTGGCATTGGCTTACTTTGGATTCCGTTACAAATTACCTTTGGCATTACGTTCTTGTTTCTATCCGTTATTGAAAGAGCGTATTAATGGCAAGTTAGGCGATCTTATCGACATTATGGCGTTACTTGCCACCTTATTTGGTGTTATCACAACATTAGGTTTTGGTGCATCACAATTGGGTGCAGGCTTACATCAATTAGGCTGGATTAGCGAAAATAGCTTCAGCTTGCAAGTTGTCGTAATTGCCGTGGTAATGAGTTTAGCGATATTTTCCGCGATTTCTGGTGTAGGGAAAGGGGTAAAAATCTTAAGTGAGCTGAATTTAACATTAGCTTTCTGTTTGTTGATTTTCGTATTAGTGGCGGGGCCAACACTTTATTTGTTATCTGCTTTTAGCGACAACATCGGAACTTATCTCAGCAACTTAGTCCAATTAAGCTTCAAAACCTATGTTTATGAACAAGAACATACTGGCTGGTTTAGCGGTTGGACCATTCTGTATTGGGCATGGTGGTGTTCTTGGGCGCCATTTGTCGGTTTATTTATTGCGCGTATCTCGAAAGGACGTACCATTCGCGAATTTATTTTCGGTGTGTTGGTGATTCCTAGCATGTTCGGCATCTTGTGGTTTACCGTATTTGGTAATACGGCCATTTGGTTGAATGATGGGGAAGCTGCAGGTACGTTAGGACAAATGATTTCCTCGCCCGAAACGTTACTCTTTAAATTCTTAGATTATTTACCGCTTTCTGGTGTGACCGGTTTAGTGAGTTTGGTGGTGATTTCTTTATTCTTTATCACCTCAGCAGACTCTGGTATTTATGTATTAAATAACATTGCATCACGCGATAAAAGCCTTGCAGCACCTCGTTGGCAGGCCGTAATGTGGGGCATATTAATGTCAGTTGTTGCCATTGTTTTAATGCAATCGGGTGGTTTGGCTAATCTACAGGCAATGACATTATTAGTGGCGTTACCTTTCGCCACGTTGATGTTGTTGATGTGTTTTAGTTTATGGAAAGGCTTGAATGCGGATAAAAAATATTTTGATACCAAAGTTAATCCAACCAGTATTTTCTGGACAGGGGATAAGTGGAAAGAACGTTTGGAACAAATGATGAACCAAACGCAAGAAAAAGATATTTTACGTTTCCTTAAACATACGGTATTACCGGCTATGCGTGAGCTACGCCAAGAGTTAATTAGTAAATATGAATTGAGTGTGCAAATTAACACGTTATTTGATCAAGATGAACCTGCAGTCGAGTTAGTCATTCAAAAAGATTTGATGCGAGACTTTATGTACGGGGTGAAATCTATCGGTCGTGAGGTGTCAGAGCAATTAATTAATGATGATAACTTGCCACATATCCAACATAGTATGACCTATGAGCCATACACTTATTTCTTTGATGGTCGAGTGGGTTATGATGTGCAATATATGGATCAAGATGAATTAATTGCTGATATGTTGAAACATTATGAACGTTACTTAAGTTTGCTAGATGACGTTGGCCAAGAATTGATGGCACACGAGCAAACAGAACTGGCTGAATAATAAGACTAAAGTGCGGTTGAAAATCCTCTAAATTTTTAACCGCACTTTTAAAATTACCTCTTGAGACAAATGCATAAAAAGAGTATATTCAAGCCCAAATTTTCAATTTAATTCTAA
>CAKVVS010000075.1:0-6532 GCA_934834395.1 Parahaemophilus parainfluenzae
GTACTGCTGTTGCCGCCGTTGCATCAAAATGTGGAAGTTGTTGCGCCGCTAAATCACGTACCACAATGTTGTGGTCTTTTAATTTTTCAATGGTGTAATCGGCTAATTTATTGCTTTGAGAGTTATCTGCAAGGATGCTTGATTTTAATACTAATACGTTCATAGAGTTTCCTTTAATTTATGTCTATCAAAAGTGCGGTCATTTTATCGGAAATTTTGAATAGATAAAGTAACTATTAGGAAAATCATTGTTTACTAATTGGAAAGAATTCAGCGAGATATTAACAAGTGTGGTGGAAAGTGCTAAAATTCTCCGCCGCACTTGGTTTGCTCGATAGTGGGAGTGAATGAAAGTGCGGTTTGTTTTTAATCATTATTTGCATGTTGCCTTTCGTATGGGCGACCACTGTATAAGGAAAAATTATGCCTATTATTACTTTACCGGACGGTTCTAAACGTGAATTTGATCGTCCAGTTTCTGTGTTAGAAGTGGCTCAAGATATCGGAGCCGGTCTTGCCAAAGCAACTATCGCGGGCCGTGTAAACGGCGTACGTCATGATGCTTGTGACATCATCAATGAAGATGCCAACCTTGAAATTATTACAGCAAAAGATGAAGACGGTTTAGAAATTATTCGTCACTCTTGCGCACACTTGCTTGGTCACGCAATCAAACAATTATTCCCCGATGTCAAAATGGCAATCGGTCCAACGATTGAAAATGGCTTCTATTATGACGTGGATTTAGACCGTTCTTTAACGCAAGAAGACATTGATGCTATCGAAAAACGTATGCTTGAATTGGCGAAAACCAATTATGACGTCATCAAAACTCCGGTAAGCTGGCAAGAAGCAAGAGATACTTTTGAAAAACGCGGCGAGCCATACAAAATGGCTATCTTAGATGAAAATATCGAACGTACCGCAATGCCTGCGCTTTATCATCACGAAGAATACATTGATATGTGTCGTGGACCACATGTGCCAAATATGCGTTTTTGCCACAACTTTAAATTAATGAAAGTTGCAGGTGCTTACTGGCGTGGTGATAGCAAAAATAAAATGTTACAACGTATCTATGGTACGGCTTGGGCTGATAAAAAACAATTAGCGGAATACTTAACTCGCTTAGAAGAAGCAGCAAAACGTGACCACCGTAAAATCGGTAAAGCGTTAGACTTATACCATATGCAAGAAGAAGCACCGGGCATGGTGTTCTGGCATAACGATGGTTGGACAATTTTCCGTGAATTGGAAACCTTCGTACGTACTAAATTAAAAGAATACGATTATCAAGAAGTGAAAGGTCCGTTCATGATGGACCGTGTGTTATGGGAAAAAACAGGTCACTGGCAAAATTACGGCGATTTGATGTTTACTACACAATCAGAAAACCGTGAATATGCGATTAAACCAATGAACTGCCCAGGACACGTTCAAATCTTTAACCAAGGTTTAAAATCTTACCGTGATTTACCAATCCGCATGGCGGAATTTGGTTCTTGTCACCGTAATGAACCATCAGGTTCTTTACACGGTTTAATGCGTGTACGTGGCTTCACTCAAGATGATGCACACATTTTCTGTACTGAAGACCAAATTGAAAGTGAAGTAACCAGCTGTATCAAAATGGTTTACGACATTTACAGCACTTTCGGTTTCCAAAATATTCAGGTGAAATTATCTACTCGTCCTGAAAAACGTATCGGTGCAGATGATATGTGGGATCGTGCAGAAGCAGGTCTTGCAGCTGCATTAGCGCATAATGGTCTTGAATATGAAATTCAAGAAGGTGAAGGTGCATTCTATGGTCCGAAAATTGAGTTTGCATTACGTGACTGTTTAGATCGTGAATGGCAATGCGGTACTATCCAATTAGACTTTGCATTACCTGGTCGTTTAAATGCATCTTATGTAGCTGAAGACAATGACCGTCGTACACCGGTTATGATTCACCGTGCGATTTTAGGTTCGATTGAGCGTTTCATCGGTATCATTACTGAAGAGTATGCGGGCTTCTTCCCTGCATGGTTAGCGCCAGTTCAAGCGGTTGTGATGAATATTACAGATAGCCAAGCAGACTACGTGCAAAAAGTGGTGAAACAACTTTCTGATGCGGGATTACGTGTTAAAGCAGATTTACGTAATGAAAAAGTTGGCTTCAAGATCCGCGAACACACCTTACGTCGCGTGCCTTATATGCTAGTTTGCGGTGATAAAGAAATCGCAGAAGGCAAAGTAGCTGTACGTACCCGTAAAGGTGCAGATTTAGGCACTTTCACCATTGAAGAGTTTGCTGAAATCTTAAAATCCCAAGTAAGACAACGTGAGTTGAAATTGTTGGGTGAAGAGTAATTGACTCTTTAAAATCTTAATTAAAAATGACCGCACTTTGATGTGCGGTTTTTTATATTCACGGCATAAAAATAAACTCAAGTATCTCTTTCTTCTATATAATAGCCTTATCACAAGGAGGCGAATATGACAGCTCAAATTCAACAATTAACACCAGAATTAACTTTAGAACGTATCAATGAAATTCCTGTTTTAACTTTAAATCACTCTGTAGGTTCCGCTCGAATTGCACTACAAGGGGCACAGCTATTAAATTGGAAACCTAAAGGGGCAGAGCAGGATGTCTTTTGGTTAAGTGAGATTGAACCTTTCACACAAGGTGTGGCAATTCGCGGCGGTGTACCACTTTGTTACCCTTGGTTTGGTGGCGTAAAACAACCTTCACACGGTACAGCGCGTTTACGTTTGTGGCAATTAAGTGACTATGATCTGCAAGCGAATAAAGTGCGGTTAGAATTTTCGCTCTTTTCTGAATATGGTGTGATTGAAGCCAAAATGAAAATGGAATTTACCGATAAATGCACAATGACTTTAACGCATTTAGGCCAAGACCCTGCTCAAGCAGCATTACACAGTTATTTTAATATCAGTGATATTTCACAAATTGAAGTCCAAAATTTACCAAGTCGTTGTTATGACTCATTACAAGGTAAACATACTGATGTTCCTTCAACTCGTAAAATTGAGCAGGGCGTCGATTGTATTTATGCATTAGAGGAAGATAAAACATTCTTGGTGGATAAAGCATTTAATCGACGTATTCAAATTACCCATCATCATGCCGATTCAATTGTGCTATGGAATCCTTGGGAGAAAACGCCAAGTGCAATGAAAGCAGATGGATATCGAAATATGGTGTGTATTGAAACTGCAAGATTAGAGAAATTACTTCAATTTGGTGAAAGTATTTCTGCTGAAATAAGTGCTTTACCCGCTGATATTTGAAGGAATAGAAATCCTTGTTGCATAAACGTGGCAAATACTATAAAATTTTGGCCGTTTTTTGTTTGTTTTTATAGCAAATGATTGAAGAAATCTTCTGTTTTAAATGCAGTGGGTTTTATCTTAAATAAATAGAAGGAATAACATTATCAAAACCGTAAAAAAAGCTCCGGCAGCTAACCGCCCGAATCGCATTAACGATGAAATTCGAGTAAAAGAAGTTCGTTTGATTGACCAAGATGGTGAACAAGCGGGGATTGTATCAATTCAACAGGCCTTAGATATGGCAGAACAAGCAGCGCTTGATTTAGTTGAGATCAGTCCGAATGCCGAACCACCGGTTTGTCGTATTATGAACTACGGCAAGTTCCTCTATGAGAAGAGCAAAACTGCAAAAGAACAGAAGAAAAAACAAAAAGTCGTACAAGTGAAGGAAATTAAATTCCGTCCAGGTACTGACGAAGGTGACTACCAAGTTAAATTACGTAGCTTAATCCGTTTCTTAGAAGATGGCGATAAAGCGAAAATTACCGTACGTTTCCGTGGTCGTGAAATGGCTCACCAAGATATCGGTTTAGACGTGTTAGAACGCGTTAAAAACGATTTAGCTGACATTTCTGTAGTGGAATCTGCACCGGGTAAATTAGAAGGTCGCCAAGCGGTAATGGTGTTAGCACCTAAGAAAAAATAATTTTTTATTTAGATCTAATCTAGATAATCGAATTTTCACTTCGGTGAGAATACAATTGCACATTGGGCAAACTACGCAGCCTAATTGCTTTTGGAGAAGGGCAATTCAATTTGCCATATTGGAATAATTAGTGCCTACAAGTAATCTTCGGATTCGCCTAATTATGTGTTTAACTTAAAATGCGGAGTTATTTTAACAATGCCTAAAATTAAAACAGTACGTGGTGCTGCTAAGCGTTTCAAAAAAACAGCTTCTGGCGGTTTCAAACGTAAACAATCTCACTTACGTCATATTTTGACTAAAAAGACAACTAAACGTAAACGTCATTTACGTCATAAATCAATGGTTGCGAAAGCAGACCAAGTTTTAGTAGTAGCTTGCTTACCATACGCATAAGCCGTTATTTAAGCAAAACGTACGATTAGTTAAATTAGTTAAAAATATTACATAGGAGATTAAATAATGGCTCGTGTAAAACGTGGTGTTATTGCAAGAGCACGTCATAAGAAAGTTCTTAAGGCTGCTAAAGGTTATTATGGTGCACGTTCACGCGTGTATCGCGTTGCTTTCCAAGCGGTGATCAAAGCTGGTCAATACGCATATCGTGACCGTCGTCAACGTAAACGTCAATTCCGTCAATTATGGATTGCACGTATCAACGCTGCGGCTCGTCAAAATGGTTTATCTTACAGCAAATTCATCAACGGCTTGAAAAAAGCGTCTGTTGAAATCGACCGTAAGATCCTTGCTGATATCGCTGTATTCGACAAAGTGGCGTTCGCTGCATTAGTTGAAAAAGCAAAATCTGCACTTTAATTTTTTAAAGTTTAGATTCAAAAAATTAGGACGCTGAAAAGCGTCCTTTTTTATTACCTCCAAAAAAGAAAAAACCGCTACTCAAAACTTGAATAGCGGGGAGGTCTTAATTTATAAGAAACTTCAAAAAGATAACTGCAATATGCAGTGCACTAGCAATGTATCAGACTGTGTATTTTTGAAATAGTTCGATATTTTTGAAAAAAATTTTAAAAATATCAAAATTAAACGAAAATGAACGAATTTAGCCCTTTATAAAGGCGATAATTTGCTCTTCAATTCCTTTTTCATCTAATTTAATTTCAGCAAGGGCTTCTTGTTGGGTGCCTTGTGGAATAAAGATATCAGGTAAACCAAGTTGTAAAAGTGCGGTTGTTTTTCCATGAGAATTTAGCACTTCTGAAACAGCAGAACCTGCACCACCTTGAATCGCATTTTCTTCCAATGTCACAATGAATTCGTGGGTATCCGCCATTTCTAGAATGCGAGCTTCATCAATTGGTTTTACAAAGCGCATATCAACAACAGTCGCATTGAGTTTTTCTGCCACAGATAAAGCAGCAGGTAAGAGTGTGCCAAAATTCAGAATCGCGATTTTTTCACCTTGACGAACCATTTTTGAACGACCAATTTCTAATTCCGCAAGTGGGGTTAATTCTACGCCGATTGCATTTCCACGTGGATAACGTACCGCAGCAGGTTTACCACATTTATAACCAGTGTAAAGCATTTGGCGACATTCATTTTCATCACTTGGTGTCATAATGATCATATTCGGAATGCAGCGCATAAAACTTAAATCAAACGCACCTTGGTGAGTTTGACCATCAGCACCTACGATACCAGCACGATCGATGGCAAAGAGAACAGGTAAGTTTTGAATGGCGACATCATGAATAAGTTGATCATAAGCACGTTGTAAGAAGGTAGAATAAATGGCTACAACAGGTTTATAACCACCAATTGCAAGGCCCGCAGCAAAAGTGACAGCATGTTGTTCAGCGATGGCAACATCAAAATATTGTTGTGGGAATCGTTCTGAAAACTCTACCATGCCAGAACCTTCACGCATTGCAGGTGTAATACCGACTAATTTATCGTCTTGTTCCGCCATTTCACATAACCAATCACCAAAGATTTTTGAATAGGTTGGTTTGGCGTTTGATTTAGGCAGTTGTCCACTGATTGGGTCAAATTTGGGTACACCATGGAAACCAATTGGGTCTTTTTCTGCAGGTTCGTAACCTTTTCCTTTCTTCGTTTTGATGTGTAAGAATTGCGGTCCTTTGAGATCACGCATATTGCTTAAGGTGGCAATTAATTCATCAATATTATGCCCGTCAATTGGTCCAATATAGTTAAAACCGAGCTCTTCAAAAAGCGTACTTTCTGGAGAGAACATCACACCCTTCATGTGTTCTTCAGTTTTCTTCATAAAGTTTTTAACGGTCGGTACTTTATCTAAGATTTTTTTACTGCCATCACGAACTGTTGAATATAATGAGCCCGAGAAAATACGCGCAAGGTGATTATTTAATGCTCCCACATTTTCAGAAATAGACATTTCATTATCATTTAAAATAACCAACATATCAGTATGCAAAGAACCCGCATGGTTTAAGGCTTCAAATGCCATCCCCGCAGTGATTGCACCATCACCAATCACACAAACGGTTTTACGACCCGCATTTTCACGTTCTGCTGCAACCGCAATACCCAGTCCTGCAC
>CAKVVS010000076.1:0-447 GCA_934834395.1 Parahaemophilus parainfluenzae
GCAAAAATCCCTCGGAGAATATTTGCAAAAACGCGAATGTTTAGGCGGACTTGTTGTTTTAATGGATATTCGCCATCCGTTAAAAGATCTCGATCAACAAATGATCGAATGGGCAGTTTCTGCTGATTTACCGGTTATGTTACTTTTAACTAAAGCGGATAAGCTCAGTCAAAGTGCGCGTAGCAAACAAGTCAAAATGGTACGTGAAGCCATTTTACCCTTCCAAGGTGATATTCAAGTCGAAGCCTTTTCTGCACAAAATAAAATTGGCATTGATAAATTGGCTGCCAAGTTAGATAGTTGGTTTGCGCCACTTTTCGCGTAGTTTTTTATCAAGAAAAAGTAATTTCTGCGATCAAGATCGCAAAAAAAGCACAGAATGTATGATTTCATTCTGTGCTTTTTTTATAGTGCGAAAATCTGATTATTTTTGACCGCATTTTAAGG
>CAKVVS010000076.1:457-3457 GCA_934834395.1 Parahaemophilus parainfluenzae
TGTCTCTTGCCATTGTTTATAGCCGTGCCTCAATGGGCGTACAAGCCCCTCTTGTTACCATTGAGGTACACTTAAGTAACGGAAAGCCTGGATTTACCTTAGTTGGTCTACCCGAAAAAACCGTAAAAGAAGCGCAAGATCGTGTCAGAAGTGCATTAATGAATGCGCAGTTCAAATATCCTGCCAAACGCATCACCGTAAATCTTGCACCGGCTGATTTACCCAAAGAAGGAGGGAGATTTGATTTACCTATTGCAATCGGTATTTTAGCTGCATCAGATCAATTAGACGGTAGCCGTTTAAAACAATTTGAATTCGTTGGCGAGCTCGCCTTGACGGGGGAATTACGTGGCGTACACGGTGTCATTCCTGCCATTTTAGCGGCACAAAAAGCCAAACGTGCCCCCATTATCGCTTATCAAAATGCCAATGAGGCGTCGCTTGTCTCAGAGCAAGAGACTTATTTCGCTAAAAATCTGCTAGAAGTCGTGCAATTCTTAAATAATCAAGAAAAATTACCTTTGGCTTCATTACTTGCACAAGAAAGTGCGGTCGGATTTTCAGCTAAAAATCACTTGGATTTGACCGATATTATTGGTCAGCAACATGCTAAACGAGCTCTAACGATAGCGGCAGCTGGTCAGCACAACCTACTCTTTTTAGGGCCACCTGGGACGGGTAAAACCATGTTGGCAAGTCGCCTCACGGCATTGCTCCCTGAAATGACGGATTTAGAAGCCATTGAAACCGCTTCGGTTACGAGTTTAGTACAAAATGAATTAAATTTTCATAACTGGAAACAACGACCATTCCGAGCACCACATCATAGTGCTTCTTTGCCTGCCTTAGTTGGCGGAGGAACCATTCCCAAACCAGGCGAAATATCGCTCGCACATAATGGCGTACTTTTTCTTGATGAACTACCTGAGTTTGAGCGAAAAGTACTGGATGCGCTTCGTCAGCCCTTAGAAAGTGGAGAAATTATTATTTCTCGTGCCAATGCGAAAATCCAATTCCCTGCTCGCTTTCAATTAGTTGCGGCGATGAACCCAAGTCCAACGGGGCATTATACCGGAACACATAACCGCACCTCACCGCAGCAAGTGATGCGTTATTTAAATCGCCTTTCAGGGCCGTTTTTAGATCGTTTTGATTTATCTATTGAAGTCCCCCTTCTGCCGCAAGGTAGCCTACAGAATACGGGTGATAGAGGCGAAACAAGCCAACAAGTACGAGAAAAAGTGTTAAAAGTGAGAGAAATTCAACTTGCTCGAGCCGGTAAAATCAATGCTTATCTTTCAAGCAAAGAAATTGAACGAGACTGTAAATTACAAGATAAAGATGCATTATTTCTGGAGAATGCTTTAAATAAACTCGGGCTTTCTGTTAGAGCCTACCATCGGATTTTAAAAGTCTCACGCACAATTGCCGATTTAAATGGCGAAAAAGAAATACAACAACCTCATTTAGCAGAAGCGCTAGGATATAGGGCGATGGATCGGTTACTACAGAAATTATCTTCTGCTTAAAAAATAAAAGGGCGAATGATTCGCCCTTATTTATCTTCTATGCTTAATAATAAGAATGTTCACCACGTTGGTGTTCTGTTACGTCTCGCGCACCTTTTAATTCATTCGGGAAGAGCGAAACTAACTGTTTTTCTACCCCGTCTTTTAAGGTGACATCAACCATTGAACAACCGTTACAGCCACCGCCGAATTGTAGAACTGCATAACCATCATCAGTAATCTCAATTAACGTGATTTTACCGCCATGGCTGGCTAATTGTGGGTTAATTTGTGTTTGGATCACGTACTCTACGCGCTCAATTAAAGGCGCATCATCTGCAACTTTACGCATTTTAGCGTTAGGTGCTTTTAAAGTCAGTTGAGCGCCAAGCTCTTCGGTTACATAATCAATTTCCGCATCTTCTAAAAACGGTAAACTGATTTCATCTACAAATGCTGAAAAAGTATCGTATTTCATTTCAGTATCTGTCGCTTCAACTGAATTTGGCGGACAATAAGACACGCCACATTCTGCTCCAGGAGTACCCGGATTCACGACAAAAATACGAATATTTGTACCTTCTTCTTGTGTATCTAAAAGTTTCCGAAAATGTGCTTGTGCAGCATCTGAAATAAAAATTTGTTCCATAAATAAAGTCCTAATACTTGATGCAATATATCGGGAATGATACTCCTATACGGCAATTTTTTCTACATTTATTCCTATTTTTATAGATATAGGTAAATCCTATCTTTACCAGAATTTAAGCTCGCGCTAAGCCCCATACTTGAATTTCTTTTACACCTAATTTTCGAAGTTGTTTGGTTATCTCTGCTAACGTTGAACCAGTTGTAATCACATCATCTACCAACGCAACGCGTTCATAAGGAAAAGGCTTTTGGGTATTCACTGTAAAAGCATTTTTAAGGTTTTGTCGTCGATCTTTCGCCGTTAAACCTCGCTGAGTGTGAGTATGTTTAATCCGTTTCACCACATGATGGCAGTTAGGCGCATCACACCAGCGACTTAGCCAATTAGCTAATAAATCAGCTTGGTTGTAGCCCCGTTGCCATTGTCGAAAATGATATAACGGTACGGGAATAATCGCCTGTGGCAGAGAGAGCCCATGTGTTCGTCTCGCCTCTCGCACTGCAAGATAAAGCAAACGCGATAAACTGCGATCTAACCAAAACTGTTTTTGGAATTTAAAACGATGAATAAGTGAAGAAAGTGGTTCAAGGTAATGCCCAATAATCACAATACGATCCCAAGCGGGTTCATTTTTCAAACAATGTCCACAGCTCATTGCATAATGCTGCAAGGGTGAACCACATCGCCCACAATAAGGGAAAGTTTTAATTTGCTTCTGACATCGACTACACAACCCGTTTCGACCAAGATGAATAGATCGCTTGCAATACACACAGCTAAACTGAAAAAAATGGGAAAACATAAAAGAAATTGACCGCACTTTATTTTTTCGCTTTTTCA
>CAKVVS010000076.1:3464-6503 GCA_934834395.1 Parahaemophilus parainfluenzae
AATTTTTCAACTTGCTTAAAATGCTTTTCTTTTTTAGCCATCTCCATTCTTTCACCTTGTTTCAAAATATGAGGGGTCACAAAAATGACGAGTTCTCGTTTTTGATGACGTTCACTTTCCTTACTAAATAAGCGCTTAATACCAGGAATATCGCCCAATAATGGCACTTTATCGACACCTTTCGTGATCGTATCGTGGAATACACCACCCAATACAATTGTTTCGCCATCTTTGGCAAACACTTGCGTATTAATTTCTTGTTTATCAATGGATACGACTTCATTTTGCCCGTAAGCCACGCGATTTCCTGGGGAATTTTGACTGACTAATAAATCCAATAAGATATTATTATCCTTCGAAATATGTGGTGTCACTTCTAATCCCAACACCGCTTCTCGAAATTCCACTGATTGAGTATCATTTTTCCCATTCGTCACCACATAAGGAATTTCTGTCCCTTGTTTAATGCTTGCGCTTTTCTTATTAGTCGTGAGTAAGCGAGGGCTCGCAATAATTTCTACGTTATTTTCACGTTCAAGTGCGGTTAATTCTAAGTCTAATAATCGACCATTAATTTTAGCCACTTGAAGTGCTAATGAGCCAGCTGGCGTGACCGTTGTCGCAAAATTCACGTTTAAATTATTACTGATATTACTAAAGCCATTCGCATCTAGACTGCCACTCACTCGATGGGCTGCCTCAGTAGGATTAAAAATTCCCCAACGCACACCTAATTCTTTTAGGCTTTCATCTGTAATCGTCACAATACGTGCTTCAATGACAATTTGCTCAATGGGTTTATCCAGCTCTGCAATCAATTTTTTAATATTTTTGACAGAACGTGCATCATCCTGAATCAGTAATACATTGCTTCGATCATCAAATGTAATTGTGCCGCTAGGTGAAAGCAAAGAACCACTACCAGTTGTTAAAGATTTCATCACATCAGAGGCCTTGGCAAAATGCAGTTTAACCGTTGTACTCACAAGTGGCGTTTCACTAGGCAAACTTTCTCCGCTAATCGCCATAGGTTCTGTCATTTTCTCTGCATATTGTTCATGTTGAGAAGGCTTACCCAAATAATAAATATCATTTTCTTGATAAAAAGAGAGCCCTTTGATTTTTGCCACAGAACGTAATAAACGATCAAAATCTACGTTATCTAATTGCAATGAAAGCGTTCCTTCTAGCTCATCATCAATCATTAAATTGGCATTTTGCTCAAGGGCGAGTTGTTGTAGAGTTGCAACCATTGGCGCCTGTTTTAAGCGAAGTGAAAACACGCGATTTTCTGCCGCTGAGTAAGTTGTCCATAGGATCAAAAAACACATTAAAAACTGACCGCACTTTGTTTTTATTTTCTGCTTTATCATTTTAAAATCTCATTATGATTGAGGTCGTTTGTTCACATTGCCCAGGTTTATAACTTTGAAGCGTCACGCTGTTTTTACTCACTTTTTCGATTAAATAGCCTTCTTTTCCAATCCTCTGCCCGACTTGAACAGACAGAATATGCCCATTATCATTAAATAACACTTCTGCCTGTTTACCATATTGCACGACTCCCACAATATGTAGCTGAGCCAATGGGCGTTCCTCCGCCAGTCTCGGCTCCGAATACACGCAAGCCGACACCGGCGGTAGGGTGAGCCCCTCTTTTGGATATTCGGTTTGTTCTCTTTGTTTACGATCAAAAGGATCTTGCGAAAATACTGATACAGAAAAAAACGCTATCAAGATTAAGAAAAGCTTTTTCATTATTTGTCCTTATTTAATTGGAAAATTAACTCACATGTAATAGAAGCATTTTCCTCTTCATCTAATTTCTCAATGTTTAATTGAGTTAAAGAAAGTGTAGGAACATCATTTAAAAGTGCGGTCAAAAATTGCTGCAAATCGATAAAATAGCCTTGCAATGACAAATGCAACAAAGTATGTTGAGAAAAATCCCAACGTAAATCCAACGCTCGAAGTCGCCCATTTAACAACGCCTGTACATGCTGATTAATCGGCAATACAGAATTAGCTAATTCTGGAGAAAGTTGTCGGCTGTCTGACTTTTGCCTTAAGGTTTGTAAAATCTTTTCCTGTTTATCCCACTCTTGCTGCTGCAAACTCAATTCTGCGTCAAGTCGATGTCGTTCGTTGCTATTTTCAACGTAACGAAAAACAGGTAAAAAAATGACCGCACTTAGTGCACTCAACCAAAAGATAGCATGCACCATTTGAGATAATCGAAGCCATTTCCCCAACCAACCTTGTGCAGTTTTTTGAACAATCTCATCGATAAGATTCTTCATTGCTCAGACTCCAATAACTGAATATCAAATTGAAAGAATAACTGTTGTTGCACTGGTTGAAACTTGGTCAAATTAACCTCTGTAAAATGATGTTTAAGAAATTGATGTATCGCTTCAAATTCTTGTTGATTTTCCGTCATGCCAGAAAGGGCAACTTGCTTAGCATTGAGCGTAAATACATCTAACTCACCTTGTTGTAATGGTAACTCACTTAATAAGTTAAGCATCCGATACACATATTCTGTATCCATTTCTGTCAGCTCATTCATTTCTTTCAGGTTACTTTGTAGTTGCTGAACTTGAATATGTTTCTTATGGACTTGATTGGTGATTTGTGCGAGTTTTTCTTTTGTCTGATTTAGCACATACACTTGTTGTTCATTAAGATGACTCAAGCCAAAGACAATCAACACTGAGCAAGCTAGCCAAATTAAACCTTGCCACATAAAGCGCTTAAAAGCCTTTTGATGTTGTTCTAAGCGCCAAGGCAATAAATTAAGGCTTAACATCATCACTCTCCCGATTAATTGGAGGCAAAAGTGCGGGTGTTTTTGAGGATAAATCCACTAGCTTTAAATCGGTTTGCCACAGTGCATTACCTAAAGCGATGAAAGGTAAATCTGTTTCGATGCGTTGCCAATCCTGAGGCAGTAAATCGATTGTGCGTGAATTTAATATATCGGGCGTTTGATACACATAAATCTGTTCTATTGTTTCAGGAAAACGCTGGATAAATTGT
>CAKVVS010000077.1:0-3919 GCA_934834395.1 Parahaemophilus parainfluenzae
TCTTCGTACCATAAGTTTTTTTCTGACGTTACATAAAGATAAAACGCAATGGGAAGACGCCCTTTATTCGGTAAAACGTGATGTGGATTTGTTATTGCCAGCTGTGCAGAAAGCAGGTTATACCTTGCAATCGATTCGAGTAATTACCAATCCTTTTGGTGAATATTTGGATTTAACCAATTTGCAAACAGCAAAAGCAGATTTGCAGTATTTAACGGAATTACTGAATAAATTTAATGAAAGTGGAATTCGTCTTCGATTTGCAATAGGCGCAGCGAGAAATAAAGAGGAAATTGCGTTATTGCCAGAGTTAATCGCGGCTTATGGTGACTTGTGTAATGCTTGTGTTAATGTGCCATTAGATGAAAATGGTGTGTTAGATAATGAACTTATCGAACAATCTGTTTATGCGGTACAACGAATTGCAAATATCACACCACGTGGCGAAGGTAACTTTAACTTTACTGTTAATTTTAACTGCAAGCCATTTATTCCCTATTTCCCCGCTGGTTACCATCTAAGTCATTTACCAAATAGTTTTGTCATTGGTTTAGAAACGCCTGATTTATTAGTCGAAGTATTAAAATTTGTACCAAAATCACTTCATAATCAATTTTATGCGGATTGTTATCAAGCGATGTCGCAAGCGCTGCAATATCATGTAGATCAAGTATTAGAGGTGTTAAGTGCGGTCAAATTATCAGGTGAATTTGAATTTGCAGGCATTGATAGTTCGGCGGCACCATCTAAAAATTGTGCATCCATGACAAAAGTGTATGAATTAATGGGATTGCCCTATTTTGGTGCGGCTGGTTCAGTAGAGGTTTCTGCGCTACTGACAAAAGTGTTTAAATCAATCCAAGGTGTGCCATTGGTTGGGTTTTCTGGATTAATGTTGGCAGTGACAGAAGATTTAGGTTTAGCCGAAGGTACACAAAAACAATATTTTGATATTCGCGCTTTACTGACTTATAGCGCTGTATGTGGTATCGGTTTAGACACGGTTCCAGTGGCGGGAAATGTTAAGGCAGAAAGCATAGCGGCTATTATGCGCGACACTGGAACGATGGCATTTCGCTTAAATAAACCACTCACTGTGCGTTTATTTCCCATTCCGAATAAGGTTGCAGGTGAAATATCAGAATTTGAGAGTGATGATTTATGTAACTGCCGCCTTTTACACATTCCTGATTAAACGAAAATTTCCCTATTTTGTTGTGATCAACGTTATCCCTACTGTCAATAAAAGGAGTATCTCATGAGAAAATTAATATTAGGTAGCCTTGTTGCTGCATTATTAACAGGTTGCTCGGGGGCTTCAAATGTCTCACAAAGTTCAACATTAGATGGCGAGTGGATTTGTCGTACTATACCGACACAAGATAAACAAACTTACGATCGCTTAGATCACTTTGTCTTAAAGCCAGATGGAACAGGCGCCTTGCGAGGCATTTCCTACATTGAATTGGATAAAGAGACAACTATTCGTTATTTAACAAAAGGTAAGGTGAAATGGCAGAGCCAAAATAATGTCTTGAGTTTTGATTTTGTTAATCGAGCGATGGTGCCTGCACACAGTAACAATGTGGCTAAAGCCATCAAGCAAGATAAGAAATTACAAAAACAAGAAAAAGAGCAATTAACTACGTTTTATAGCAAATCAGGCGATCACGTGAATATGCCAATTGAACTTAAACAGAATGGTAATCAACTTATTTTAGATAAGGATTTTGCTACTTGCCGACGAGTCACAGAGAATGACAAAGATATTCAGTTATTGAATCAGTGGTTTGTGAAGAAATAAATACAATTATTTTAAGCTTGATACAAAACAAACGTGATTTTAACCGCACTTTATTTTTGATAGTGCGGAAATCAACTTAATAAAAGGAGTATTACTATGAGAAAATTAGTATTAGGTAGTCTTGTCGCTGTATTGCTATCGGGATGCGCAACGGCACATCAGCAAACTGAACAGGAAAAAGCGTTGGTGGGCGATTGGATTTGCCATGTTAAGCCTGCGGCAAAAGCCCCTTTACCAGTCGAGCATTTTGATTACATCACCTATCGAGCGGATCAAACTGTGCTGATGCGTGGTATCTCTCAGATTGATACAAAAGAAGGTTGGATGCGTTATTTATTGCAAGCCAAAGCCAAATGGCAGGCAGGTGATGGTAAATTGAGTTATGACTTTACTGATCGTCTATTTAAAACCGCCCATTCACCACAAGTTGCGAAAATCATAGAGCAAGTTCCAGAGTTTAAAGACTATGAGAAGGAATTTGTTTCACCTTGTGATCGTTGTGGTGATCATTTGGATATGAAGATTAAAATGAAAAGTCCAACAAGGATGACAAATTTTAATACTTATACGAAAGAAACCAGCCAATGCCGTAAACTTAGTGCGGGTGAGAAAACAAAAGAAGTTAAATTAATTGAAAAATTAGTGAAAGAAAAAGGCTCGATTTAGATAAATGAATGTTTTTCATTGTAATAATGAAAAATATGGTCGAAATTTTTGGTTAAGTTTTTACTTGGAAACAGGTAAACTATACACAAATAATTCAAACAACGAGGAAAACACAATGTTTAAAAAAAGTATGAACATCGCTGATTACGATCCGGTTCTCTGGCAAGCCATTCAGGGCGAAAATCGTCGTCAAGAAGAGCATATCGAGCTTATCGCATCTGAAAACTATGCAAGCCCACGCGTAATGGAAGCGCAAGGTTCACAGTTTACTAACAAGTATGCTGAAGGCTACCCAGGTAAACGTTACTACGGCGGTTGTGAGTACGCAGACATTGTCGAGCAGTTAGCGATTGATCGTGCTAAAGAGTTGTTTGGTGCGGATTATGTAAACGTACAACCACATTCTGGTTCACAAGCTAATGCGGCGGTATATGGTGCATTAATCAATGCGGGCGATACCATCTTAGGGATGGATTTAGCACACGGTGGTCACTTAACCCACGGGGCGAAAGTGAGCTTCTCCGGTAAAATCTATAATTCTGTACTTTATGGTATCACTGCTGATGGTTTAATCGACTATGAAGATGTGCGTCAAAAAGCATTAGAAAACAAACCAAAAATGATCGTGGCAGGTTTCTCTGCTTATTCTCAAGTGGTAAATTGGAAAAAAATGCGTGAAATCGCCGATGAAGTAGGCGCGTATTTATTTGTGGATATGGCTCACGTTGCAGGTTTAATTGCAGCAGGTTTATATCCAAACCCATTGCCATACGCACATGTTGTAACAACGACCACCCATAAAACCTTAGGTGGTCCACGTGGTGGTTTAATCCTTTCTTCTTGTGGTGATGAAGAGCTTTATAAACGCTTACAATCTTCTGTTTTCCCTGCAAACCAAGGTGGCCCATTAGTTCACATTATTGCGGCGAAAGCAGTATGTTTCAAAGAAGCATTAGAACCAGCTTATAAAGAATACCAAGCCAACGTAATTAAAAATGCGAAAGCAATGGTAGAAGTGTTTAAACAACGCGGTTATGACGTGGTTTCAAATGGTACAGAAAACCATTTATTCTTAGTGAGCTTCATCAAACAAGGCTTAACCGGTAAAGCAGCTGATGCTGCGTTAGGTAAAGCGAATATCACGGTGAATAAAAACTCAGTACCAAATGACCCACAAAAACCATTTGTGACCTCTGGTATTCGTGTCGGTACACCAGCAGTGACTCGCCGTGGTTTTAATGAACAAGACTGTCGTGAGTTAGCCGGCTGGATGTGTGATGTATTAGATGCATTAGGCAAAGAAAACGAAGAACAAGTGATTGCAGCAACCAAAGAAAAAGTATTGGCAATCTGCAAACGTCTTCCTGTTTACGCAAGCTAATTTTTAATCATTGTTAAAAGAAACGGTAACATCAGTAAAGGATGTTGCCGTTTTTTATTTCAATTTTT
>CAKVVS010000077.1:3929-6489 GCA_934834395.1 Parahaemophilus parainfluenzae
GAGATGGAGAAGCTAATCGCTTGATATTATAGTAACTATTTTTCTGAGTAATTGAATAGTTGAATAAAATACTATATTATTTAGTAGCTCAACTAAACGATAAATATATTAATTCTTCAGTCTAAAGAGCCTGGGTAAAAAACAGGCTCCATTATGCTTACTTAAATTGCCACGATAGTGGTTTAACGGTGCTGAGCCTATTATCCAATTTAGTTAAAAATCCAACCGCACTTTCGATTCAATTGAAATACATTTATCTCCCAAAGGAAGTCCCATGTTTAAAACATTATTAAATTTATTTCGCTCGACTGACAAAAATAGTCTTGAAGCCTTAAAGCAATATGCAGAACAAGGTGATGCAGAGGCAATATATCAGTTAGGACGTTTTTATCATATTGGAGAGGTGGTAGAAGCTGATTACGATAAAGCGATGACGTTATATCACCGCGCGAATGCATTGGGTTATCCATTGGCGGCAAGTAATATTGGCGCACTTTATGATGATATGGGTGAGCCTGAAAAATCAGTGGAATGGTTTGAGCAAGGCATTCGTCAGGGCGATAAACGAGCGACAATCAATTTGGGACGATTCTATCTTTTAGGCATTGGCGTGGAGCAAGACACATTTAAAGGCATGCAAATGCTAGAGAAATATGACAATCATGGGCTTGCTTCATACCTCTTAGCGCAGGTATATGATGGCGTTATAGGATATGACGTTCCAATTAATTATCCTAAAGCATTGGAATATTACTTGCTTGCTGAGAAGAATAAACAAGATTTACCCAATAAAGATTTAATGACGCTTTATAATAACCTTGGGACACTCTACAACGCTCACGAGGATATTCCAACCAATTATGTTGAAGCGCAAAAATACCTAACCAAAGCTGCTGAAATGGGGTTTCCTCATGCAATGTATGGTTTAGCAAATTTACACGGTTTTAAAGGGGATAAAAAGCAAGCCTTCAAATGGTATTTAAAAGCTGCTGAAAATGGCTTAATTGATGCCTATTACTATGTGGGTAATGCTTATAAAAGAGGTGAGGGAGTTCAACAAGATAGCCAAAAAGCCTTAAAATGGCTAGAGCTAGCAGCAGAATTCCAAATGAGGGATGCGGCTTGGGAATTAGCTAAGATTTACCAGGAAGGGTTAGGTAATGTGCCACAAAATTTAGAAAAAGCTCAAGCATTTTATCTACTTGCAAAAGAATCAGGAGAGAATGTCGAACGCTCAATACAACAGTTGCAAAGTCGTCTTGCTGTGCGTGATGATTTTGATGCATTACTTGAACGAGCGAAAGAAGGCAATCTTGAGGCACAAAAGGATTTAGCGATGGCTTACGTTCGAGGTGATGAAATTGAACAGAATTATGAAGAAGCCCTTAAATGGTATAAAGCTGCCGCCGAACAAGGCGATGCAGATGCACAAAATAGCCTTTATAACCGCTATGCAAAAGGCGAAGGAGTTGAACAAAATAGCGAAGAAGCGATGAAATGGCTACATCGTAGTGCCGATCAAGGTCATGGGCTGGCTTATTATAATTTAGGGTTTGAATATAGTTCAGGTGTTTTAGTCAAAAAAAATGAACTGGAAGCGATCAAATGGTATAAAAAAGCAGTAAAAAAAGACGTCATAGAAGCTTATTATCAACTCGGATTTCTTTATACTTATGGCGATACTATTAAAGAGGATTATAAGTCTGCACGGGAATATTATGAATTGGCGGGCGGAAGCTGGAACGGTGAAGCACAAAATGAATTAGGTATCCTTCACTTTAATGGGCTAGGGACACCAAAAGATGATGCAAAAGCCTTTCTTTATTTCCAACTTGCTGCTGAAAACGGCAGTCCGGAGGGAATGTACAATTTAGGTGCGATGTATGCCAATGGCTTTGGCACAAAACGCAACCGCAAATTCGCCACCCAATGGTTTAAAAAATCCTGTGAAGCTGGATATGAAAAAGCATGCGAGATGCTATAAAAATAGAGCTTACTTTATGTTTATCCGTACAAAAGGATAGGCGTAATATATGGTCAATGTATTAGAATTAACTATTGTTTTTTGATCTTCTAGTTTACGCATAATGCTGATTCAGCTTTTATTTTTGATGTTAGCGGCGGTAAATATCGCCGCTTATTTTTTAATGTGGAAAGACAAAGTCCGCGCGGTTCGTCATGGCTGGCGAATTTCTGAAAATACTTTCTTTCTATTAAGCCTGCTTGGTGGGTTTATTGGTGTTTATTGCGGGATGAAACGCTTTCGTCATAAAACCAAACACTTCAGTTTTAAATTTGTTGTTATTCTCAGTGCTTTTATTTGGTTGATCTTAATGCCTTATTGGTATTTCTTTCTTGAATAATGTTGAGTACAGAATGACTTTCAGTAAGAAAAAAGCCTAGAGAATATCTCTAGGCTTTTTAGTATGCGATTAGACTACTTAAAAATGAGGCGTCGATTTCGACTTTTCTTCACTTGTGAAAGTGTAATTAATCCCAACACAATGACATAGACAGCGAAAATAAATACCAACCATTGCACCATCGTGATGCCGAAAAG
>CAKVVS010000078.1:0-6459 GCA_934834395.1 Parahaemophilus parainfluenzae
CGCTTGAATATAAGGAAGTTTACCTTTCTTCAGCATGTCTTCAATACCGCTTTGATGGTCATTTTCACCTAAGCCTCGTAATTCAAAGGTAACGCCAATGCTGTTGTCATAAATCACTTGATCGTCACGTTGATTTTGTCGACTGGTGACATAACGTCTCGCCCCTACGCCAACAGACCAACAGCACGAGTTATATTGCACACCCACATATTGCTCAACTGGTTTTTTCAACGCAATATCTTGATAGTGTTTTCCGACAAGCGTCCAGTTATCCGAGACTTCCCATGCTGCTACGACACCGACCTGTTTAATATCTTGTTGGTAACGGTTAGCAGACGTACCTAAGTTTTGGTTGATATACTCTTTACTTGCGTAGCGATAATTTAACTGAATCAGATTGTTCTTTATCGGGTTAAATTCCAAACTGCTATTTGCCAATGATGCTTTATCTAGCAGCGTATCATATTGGTAGCTACCGCGCCAATTCCATTTATTACTAATTTTCCAGTTAGATTCTAACGCCCAAGAGGAAGAGGATTTTGATGTACGATTACTCGGATTATCATCAATTTTGGAAGCAGTTAAATAATAAATTTGTCCTGCAGAGAAGTTGAAACGCTCATCGGCATTTTTATCATAAAGACGAGTTGTACCACCAAGCGTTATTTGGTTAGCGGATGAAATACGGTCTAAACCACTATAACGACGATCGCGGAATAATGAATAATAATCTTGCTGAACTAAAGCGGAGTCATAACCAAAGCCAAGATAGTCATTAACTAACTTAGAGCCAATATTGCTTTGATCCTTATATGGTCGATATAAGTATTGTGCGTGTGGTTCCAGTGTTTGTGTATAGCCATCAAATAAAGTTTTGTTGGTGGCTAAAACAGTTTGCAAATCCACTTTTAATTGCGGTAATACACGATTCACCGATTTTTGCACTTCTTCCGCCGCAGAAGAAGACCCTTTCTTCTGATTATAATGCGTTGCATAAAGTTTGGTTTCAATGTTCAAGTTTCCGTATTTATTTGACATTACTGTCGTCAAACTCGGTTCAGTATGGAAACGCCAAGCCGTTGGCATTAATGCGCTGTCATTATCAAAACGCGCAGCTTGTGAGAATAATTTAAAATCTAACCAACCGTTCGCTAAATCGTTTCTATAATAATTGAAATCGATTTGTGGCATGGCGCGATAAGGACCGATATCTACTTCGTCAAAGATTTGGAATTGACGCGCGGAAATGGCTAAATTATAGTTTGGTTGATAGTACGCAATACGCGCATATTGATTCGCATAACCATCAGTACTGTCTCCATAATCAGAATCAAAATCGGTGAAATATTGTTTATCACTGACTTTGGTGTAATCAACATTTAAACGCCAGTTTTCAAGAAAAGAAGAACTGTGATTCCAATAGAATAAATGACGTTTACGGTTATCACTGATGTATTCATCATAGCGATCACGCCCCAAATATTCGCCTGCAAGTTTACCTTCACCAACGGGTGTTAAATAACGGAACTCACCATTTAATTGCCAGCCACGGCGTGACATATATTTTGGTGCAATTGTCGCATCGTAATTTGGTGCAATATTCCAATAAATCGGTTGTTTATACCAATAACCATCTCGACTAGAGTGACCAACTGTTGGCATTAATAAACCTGAACGACGACGATCACCAATCGGTAATTGCAGATAAGGGGTATAGAATACCGGCACACCTAATACTTTAAAACGCGCATGCCAAAATTCGGCATATTCTTCTTTGATGTGCTGACGAATCTCAGAGGCATCTACCGCCCAAGCATTATCGTCGGGTAAACAAGAGGTAAATGTCGCGTTTTTCATTAAGCGGTAATCATCACCTAACTCAATTTCTTGTGCTTTACCGCGGCCTTGACGTCCTACAAGTTGGTAGTCAGCATCGGTTACGTTACCGTTTTTGCTATCTAAATTAAAACTCGCATCATTACCTAATAGATTGATTTGGTTGTCTTTATAATCAAATCCACCACGTAAATAAGCCCAACGTTGAACTTGTTTACCTTCACCAGTTTGTTTAACTTCAACTGAATTACCAACTAAATGGCGGTTTCCTTGTTTCAAATCCACATTGCCTTGATAAATCGCCTGAGTTGGCTGATTAATCTCTGCTTTATCTGCCTCAATATAAACCGGCAAATTATTGACATCTCCTTTCACGACCTCACCAGTAAAATGAGGCACCCCAAGTAAACATTGAGCATGCAGATCGGCCAAACTTTGTTGACTATAAAGTGCGGTCAGAATTGAGATTGAAATTAAGGTATATTTTTTATTCATAATTCAGTTCTTATTCAGATGAAATTAGGGGGATTATACTGGAATATCACTTACAACAACAGCCATTTATATGGTCGTTAACTAACCCCATAGATTGCATAAAGGCATAACACGTCGTTTCGCCAACAAAGACAAAACCACGCTTTTTCAACGCTTTTGACATTGCTTTTGAGGTTTCAGTTCTGGCAGGTACCACAGAAATATCCGGTACATCATTGATAATTGGTTGATGATTCACGAACGACCACACAAAATTACTGAAATTTTCACCGCACTTTTCCATGGCTAAATAGGCTTTGGCATTTTTCACGATGGCTTCCAGTTTTGCCCGATGACGAATAAGCCCAGTATTTTCCATGCAACGATCAATATCCTGTTCGGTCATTTGCGCGATTTTGGCAGGATCAAATTGATGGAATGTAGCCCGATAGGCTTCACGTTTTTTCAATACAGTAATCCAGGAAAGCCCCGCTTGTTGTCCTTCTAAACAGATTTTCTCAAACAATTTTTGGCTGTCAAATTGTGGCTTACCCCATTCTTTATCGTGATAGTCGATATAAATTGGAAGTTTACCTACCCAAGGGCATCTCGTATTTGTACTCATACCCTATCCTTTTTGAGTTGTTCATAGATAGCAACAAAGTCAGGCATTACCCCGCGCCACAAATGGAACGAATGGGCAGCTTGCGCCACCAACATACCAAAGCCATCGCTAACATTATTCAGACCTAAGGATTTACAGTAGGCAATAAAAGGTGTGTCACTACCTTTGGCATATTGCATGTCATAGCAAGCTCGGGCTAATGATAAGATTGAGTCATCAACGGCAGCGGTATGCCCGCTTAATCCGGCCGAAGTTGCATTAATCACTAAATCGTAGGTTTGCGCGGGAATTGCATCCATCGCGACAGCTTCAATTGTGCCGTAAGGCTTGAACTTGTCTGCTAGTTGTTGCGCTTTTTCTAGCGTGCGGTTAGCCAAGACAATCTGCTGTTGTGCTTCCAATAAAGGCAGTAATACCCCTTTGGTTGCTCCGCCGGCACCTAAAATCAAAATACGTTGTTGAGGCTGAATCCAACCTAAGCGTTGTAAATCTGTTACTAAACCGATGCCGTCCGTGTTATCCGCATAGAGTTTGCCGTTAGATAGTTTTTTTAATGTATTACAAGCTTCTGCCAGTTTCGCCCGTTCGCTATGTTCTTCAGCAAGCGCATAGGCGCGTTCTTTAAATGGTGCGGTGATATTGCAACCTTGTGCCCCTTCAGCAAAAAAGGCCTGTAATTGCTGCTCAAAATCCTCAAGGTCACCTAATTTGGCAACATATTCCATCGTTTGCTGGGTTTGCTTGGCAAATAAGCGATGAATCAACGGGGATTTACTTTGGGCAATCGGATTGCCCCAAACGGCATAGTGCTGCATGTTTTATCCTTGTCTGAAAAGTTGGTTTGTGAGCAAATCGCGAATTTCCGATGGATTTTGTGCTTGACCAACCACTTCATCAAGCACGGGAAAATCTGCCCCAAATTGGGAACGCACGGCATCTGCGCTGAGGCAAGGTGATTGACCAGTTAAGTTCGCGCTGGTCGAGGTGAGGGCAAAGCCTGTTTTTTCGCACAAGGCTTTGACGGCAGGATGAGTACATAAACGCACCGCAATGCTATTAAATTGCCCCGTCAGAAAATGTGGGACTTCTGCCTTTGCCGGCACCACCCAGGTGATCGGATGCTCATATTGTTCCTGTAAGCGCGCACGTTGTTCGTCTGATAAATGGGAAAAATCAACAAAGGGCTGCAAAAAATGCAAGCTAGGCGCGACTAAAATAAGGCCTTTCTCAATCGGTCGCTGTTTTAAATCGAGCAATTTTCTGACCGCACTTTCACTCAGCGGATTACAGCCCAAACCGAATACCGCCTCAGTAGGATAGGCAACGACTTCGTCTTGCATTAAACGGGTGGCAATTTGTTGTACATTCATTTTTCGTTCTCAAAAATATGTCGACAGCCTTTATTCGCACACTGCCACACTTGCTGTTCGGCATTTTCACTTTTTAATAGCGCAAGTGGAAAATGGCATTGTGGACAAGGCATGGCATAGGGTTTTGCCGGCAAGGAAAATTTACAATGGGGAAAGTTATCGCAACCATAAAAGATTTTCCCTTGTCGTCCGCGACGGGCAACCAAATGTCCTTTATGGCATTCCGGGCAGTCTATAGATTGTTCATCATCCTGTTGCTCATGCACCACAAAATCACAATCGGGATAATGACTGCAACCAATAAACATACCAAAGGCACCTTGTTTGAGTTGGAGTGGATTGCCACATTGCGGGCAGGTCTCATCAAGCTCTTTCAACACCTTATGTTCCACCTTATGCAAGGGGCGCAAATAATCACAGGCGGGATATGCGGTACAACCTAAAAACAGTCCTTTTTTACCCTGTTTCATTTGCAAAGGTGCGCCGCATTGTGGGCAATATTCTTTGTGTTTTGTGTGTTGGAAAAGACTTTGACTCATACGCTGTCCCTATGCTTGTAGCATTACTTCCAATTCTTCCTGGGCCGTCAACCAATCCATTTCGACTTCTTCCAAGGCTTTTTTCACCTCGACTTGCTGCGCCAAAAGTGCGGTCAATTTTTCTTTATTTTCTGCACTGTATAGTTCGGAATCCGCCAATTGGTTTTCAATCTCCGCAAGCTTGGAGGAATGTTTATTTATTTTTTCCTCCAAGTGGGTGATTTGTTTGCGAAGCGGTGCAGTTTGTTGGCGAAGTTCGGCCTCACGACGTTTTTGTTCCTTGCGATTTTGCATGGAATTTTCATTGTCGTCATTTTTCTCCGAGGATTTATTTTCTGGTGCACTGTTTTGTTCGTTCAGCCATTTTTGATAATCCTCTAAATCGCCTTTGAATTCTTCCACTTTTTTATCGTGGACCAAATAGAATTCTTCTACGGTATTACGTAGTAAGTGACGATCATGGGAAACCACCACCAAAGAGCCCTCGTAATCCACTAGCGCTTCGGTTAATGCCTGACGCATATCCAAATCCAAATGGTTGGTTGGTTCGTCAAGCAGTAATAAGTTTGGACGTTGCCAAACAATCAGCGCGAGCACCAAACGGGCTTTTTCTCCACCGGAAAAGGCTTTCACCGCTTGATTAACTTTGTCACCATGGAATGCAAAACGCCCGAGGTAATCCCGCACCTGTTGCTCCGTTTGCTCCGGTGCAAGCTTCTGCATATGCCAAAGAGCGGACTCATCTGCGCGTAGGGTATCGAGCTGATGCTGAGCAAAATAGCCAAGTTGCACGCCTTTAGCTAATTGCACAGTACCGGAAAGCGCCGTGAGCTCGCCAGCTAACAATTTAATTAAGGTGGATTTCCCGGCACCGTTTTTCCCGAGCAAACCGATGCGCGAACCCGGTACTAAATTCAGCTTAATTTTACTTAAAATTTCTACCGCACTTTCACCGCTGCCATAACCTGCACTCGCCTGTTCAATCATCACCAAAGGATTCGGCAAAGATAGCGGTGGACGGAATTCAAAGGTAAAAGGATTATCTACATAAGCCGGTGCAATCAGTTCCATGCGCTCTAAGGCTTTCATGCGGCTTTGGGCTTGTTTAGCTTTGGTCGCCTTGGCTTTAAAGCGGTCGATATACTTTTGTAAATGAGAGATCTTTTGTTGTTGCTGACGATACATCGCCGTTTGTTGTGCCAATTTGGTTGCCCGTTGCACTTCAAAGGAAGAATAATCGCCCGTGTATTCGTTGAGCTTCTGATTTTCGATATGGAGGATTTTTGTCACAATCGGATCGAGAAAATCACGGTCGTGGGAAATTAATACCAAGGTGCCTTGATATTGCACTAACCAGCGTTCTAACCAAATAACCGCATCCAAATCCAAATGGTTGGTTGGCTCATCCAGTAATAATAAATCCGATGGACAAAGCAATGCTTGCGCCAAATTTAAGCGCATTCGCCAACCACCGGAGAAGGATTTCACCGGTTGAGCGATTTCTTCTTGATTAAAGCCTAAACCATGTAATAAGGAAGCCGCGCGAGCTTGAATCGTCCAAGCATCTAAGGTTTCTAATTGCCCGTGAATGCGCGCAATTGCATGACCATCATTA
>CAKVVS010000079.1:0-6386 GCA_934834395.1 Parahaemophilus parainfluenzae
GTCATTAAGTGATCTTCAACGATTTTTTGAATCTGGTTGATATCAATTTCATGCTGATAGTGACTAAAAATCTCGGTATTAATTCGCTGGCTCAGATCATGGATATAAATTTCATCAACAATATTGACCGCACTTGCTGCTTTTTTGATTGCATTAGTAATACGTTGTAGGTCAAACCCAATTCGTGAACCATCACGCTTAATCACGAAGAAAGCGTTCATTTTATGACTCCTATATAGGCTAACTTTAAAAAAAACGAAAGCACTATATATAGTTTTGTTTAATAGATCAATACACAATATGTAGTGTTATTTTATGTTTTTTGATGCTTAAAATTGTGGAGGAACCTTGCTAAATCTGGAAATCAAGAGAGTTTTTATTGAGAATTATTCTCAAATTGTTTTTTGATAAATTTGATCTATGTCAAGATTTTTGGCAATAAAAAAACGGACGAAAAATCGTCCGCTCTTTAAGTCATAGAAAAGAAATTAAGCTGCAACCATTACCATAGCTGGGCGAATCACACGACCATTTAAGGTATAGCCTTTTTGTAAAACGGTGGTGATTTGGTTGCTTTCAAACCCTTCAGCTGGTTGCATAGAGATGGCTTGGTGGAGATCCGGGTTAAAGGTGTCACCCACTGCGCCAACAGGTTCAACACCAAAGCGAGCCACCGTTGAGAGTAACTCTTTTAAGGTTAGCTCCACACCATCGAATAACGCTTTGATGCTTTCATCTTCCTTATTAGCAGGCGTTGCAAGCGCACGCTCTAAGTTATCAATGGTATTTAAAATGTCTTTTGAAAATTTTTCGAGTGCAAATTTATGCGCTTTTTCAATATCTTGTTCGCTACGGCGACGCATATTATCAATTTCTGCACGAGTACGAAGCAATAAATCTTGTTCTTTTTTAGAGTTTTCTTCTACTTGTGCTTTTAATTGTTCTTCAAGCTCTTGTACACGAGCGATCGCTTCCTCTAATGGATCGTCCATTGATGTTGTTTCTTGCTGCACTTCTTCAACAAGTTCTTCATTTAAGTTTTGTGCTTGTTCTGACATTTTTTTCTCCATTTATTAAAAATTAGTGCTATTTTAGCAAAACTGAATTGCTATGTAATATAATGGCTAAAATTTTAAATTCAAGTGCGGTCAGAAATCGGTGAGTTTGCACTTGGGAGCAATCATAGTTATGGATGAATTAGTCAAATCATTTAAAACCATCGCTTTGATGGGAAAACCACGTCGCGATATTAATTTGCAAATGCATAAAAACTTGTATCAATGGCTGAAAGAGCGAGGATATCGAGTTTTAGTGGAAAAAGACGTCGGTGAAAAATTTGGTTTACCCGAAGAGGTTTTAGCGACAGTTGAACAAATCGGTGAGCAAGCACAGCTTGTGATTGTGATCGGTGGCGATGGCAATATGCTAGGCCGTGCTCGAATTTTAGCTAAATATCATATTCCAATGATTGGTATTAACCGAGGTAACTTAGGCTTTTTGACTGATATCGACCCGAAAAATGCTTATGCACAGCTTGAAGCGTGTTTGGAACGCGGCGAGTTTTTTGTCGAAGAGCGTTTTTTATTGGAAGCTAAAATTGAACGCAATGGCGAGATTATTTCTAGTGGTAATGCAGTAAATGAGGCAGTGATTCACCCCGCTAAAATTGCACACATGATTGATTTCCATGTCTATATCAATGATAAATTTGCCTTTTCTCAACGTTCAGATGGCTTGATTGTTTCCACCCCAACCGGTTCAACGGCTTATTCGCTTTCCGCAGGCGGCCCGATTTTAACGCCAAATTTAAATGCGATTGCCCTTGTGCCGATGTTCCCACACACACTTTCTTCTCGACCATTAGTAATTGATGGAGACAGTAAAATTTCAATTCGCTTTGCAGAACATAACACTTCACAGTTGGAATTAGGCTGTGATAGTCAAATTGCACTCGATTTTTGCCCAGATGATGTGGTGCATATTGAAAAATGTCCGCATAAACTGCGCCTATTACACCTGAAAAATTACAATTATTACAATGTATTAAGCACGAAATTAGGCTGGCTTAAAAATTTCTAATCCAAAAAGTTAAAAATCTCTTTACTGTATATTATATCAGTTATAATATATGGATATACAGTTAAGGAGATTTTTTATGCTAACCCAACTTACCATCAATAATTTTGCAATTGTTCGTCAATTAGAGATTGAATTGGCGAAAGGAATGTCTGTGATCACGGGGGAAACCGGTGCAGGGAAATCCATTGCTATTGATGCGTTGGGATTATGCTTGGGGCAGCGTATTGAAACTTCTATGGTTCGAGAAGGGCAGGAAAGAGCTGAAATTTGCGCGACATTTTTTATTGAACCAACTAACCCCGCTTATCAATGGTTGCAAGCGCAAGAATTGCAAGATCCTGATAATCCCTCCGATTGTATTTTACGCCGCGTTATTAATGCAGATGGGCGTTCTAAAGCCTTTATCAATAGCACGCCCGTATCTGCCTCCCAATTAAAAGAAATAGGACAATATCTTATTCATATTAATGGGCAGCACGCTTCGCAGTTATTATTGAAAAATGATTATCAGCTTCAGTTGGTGGATACATTTGCGCATCACAATGATTTACTCACACAAATGCGAGAAGATTATCGAGCATGGAAAAATCTTCAAACGCAAGTTAAAAATTTCCAACAAAAAGTGGCCGAAAATGAAGCGAAGAAACAACTTTTACAATATCAGGTAGAAGAGTTGGATGAGTTTGCCCTTCGTCCAAATGAATATTTAGAATTAGAAGAGGATCAACGTCGTCTATCAAATAGCGAACAGCTGACACAGTTATCACAATCAGCTTTACAGCTACTCAGTGAAAATGAGACGGTAAGTATCGATTCTATGCTTTATCGTGCGACACAGTATATTGATGAATTAAGTGAGTTAGATCCTCGCTATGTTTCCGTTCAAACAATGTTGAATGATGCACTTATTCAAGTGCAAGAGGCGACAAGTGAAGTTCAACATCTTGCTTCTCATATTGAGCAAGATCCGATGCTACTACAAGAGATTGAGCAACGTTTAGGACAAGCTTTACAACTTGCGCGAAAGCATAATGTCAAACCTGAAGAGTTGGTGGAGTGGCATCAAAAATTAAAAGCAGAATTGACCGCACTTTTAGATTTTTCAGAAAGTGAAGAACGCCTGATTCTAGAAGAAAAAGCCGCCTTTGAGAAAATGCAAAATACGGCAAAACAATTACATGAAAGCCGTTGCCAAGCTGCAGAGAAATTAGCCCAACAAGTGACGCATTCCATTAAAGGGCTTGCAATGGAGAATGCCGAGTTTTTCATTGAAGTGAATTCAGATTTAACGAAAGTTACGGCAAATGGGGCAGATAATATTGTCTTTACTTTACGCAGTAATCTAGGACAACAAGCACAACCGCTAGCAAAAGTGGCATCAGGTGGTGAGTTGTCTCGTATTTCATTAGCTATTCAAGTATTAACGTCAGATCAATCGGCGATTCCAACGCTGATCTTTGACGAAGTCGATGTTGGCATTAGCGGTAAAACGGCGAGTGTAGTGGGTAAATTGTTGCGTCAATTAGGCGATAAGTGCCAAGTACTGTGTGTGACCCATTTACCACAAGTGGCGTGTCATGGGCATCATCAATTTAATGTTGAAAAATTTACTGTTGATGATAAAACAGAAACCAAAATGACCGCACTTTCTCAAGAAGAACGCGTTCCTGCTCTTGCAAGATTACTCGGTGGCAGTGAAATTACGGATCTTGCTTTAGCGAATGCACAAGAGATGTTGGATTTAGTCAAGTAAAATGAGGCAAATGAATGGGCGTTTTATAGTTCATTCAATGCATTAATAACTCGAATTTCGTCAAACTGCTCAAGTTGTTCTTGTCTAATTTCAATTTCTTGAAGTTGACCGGATTGTAGTAAATATTCCCTTTGTGTGCCTTTTAATAAAGGGGTATTCGGTGTGAACCATTGAGTTCCGTTTCTAAAGGCGAGATTACCAATAGAGCAGTCTGTGACAAATCCCTCTTTAATAATAATGATTTCATCAGCCTCTCCCTTTTGTGCAAATAAGGTATTGATAAGTTCACGGTCAGCATATTTGAGCGAATAATCAATTTCATTACAGACTATGGGCTTGAATACACGATGTGTTTTAGGGGTATATTCAACGTATAAAATTTTGGTTTGATGAGCGTTGTAGTCAATTCGACAGCGAACAAGCTTATTATGTAGCTTCTTAGGTACTTGAATTAGATCTAAAAGATTAAAAAAAGTGACCGCACTTTTTCCATAATAAGTGATAAGGCTACGCTCATAGCGTGCTTGATGCAGAGCAATATTTTTAATTTTGCCATTTTCAATGGCGATGGTTTCAAATAAAGGGAACATTACTTTTCCTTTTGGATTGGAAGGTAAACTTTGGCAATCAGCTCTTGATATTCGTCTTCAAGTTGGCTTTGAATGGTAATGCCACCACCACTACGAAAATAAAATTTATCACCTCTTTGTTCAATAAAGCGAATTGCGACTGCACTATTTAGGTTTTCGCCATCAAAAATACCGAAAATTCCTGTGTAATAACCTCGTTCTTGCTTTTCAGCTTGTTGGATAATGGAAACCGTTTTTTCTTTAGGCGCTCCGCTGATTGAGCCTGCAGGTAAAAGTGCGGCTAATATTGAGCCAATTTTATTTTGCCAATTATCTTCTAATTCACCGTAAATTTCTGAACTGGTTTGTAGTATTTCGCCTTGTTCTGTGTAAATACTATCGATGTAGCGAAAACGAGATACTTTGATATTTTTGGCAACCATTGCAAGATCATTACGCATTAAATCGACAATGGTGTAATGTTCTCGTTGCTCTTTTTCATCCTTTAACAAATTAGCTTTGGCATTAGGCTGGCTCGCATCAATCGTTCCTTTCATAGGATAGGTGTAAATTTTGTTTTGTCGAATTTGCACAAAGGATTCAGGTGAAAAGCAGACAAATTGCTCCTTAAAAAGTAATTTATAAGGCGCCTCAACTGAATGGAAAATTTGGATTAAATCCCCATTTAATTTGATTTCGGTAGGATAAGTGAGATTGAGTAAATAGGAATTACCTTTTTGTAATTCGTGTTGAACAAGATGAAATCCTTGTTCATATTGATGTAATGTAATGGGTTTTTTATCAATGATAGACAAAGCAAAGTGCGGTTGATTTTCAGTGATATTTTTTACGCCTTGAATATCCCAAATCAGCCCTTTTTCAGTGCTTTCATCAAAAGAACAAATAAGCGGTTTCTTCTGTTCAAAATCAATTAAGAAGAAAAAAGGTTGGCGTAATGCACCATAAGTATTAGCTTGCTGAATAAATGTTTGCATGGCTTGTAGATAAAAAAATAAAAAGGATTTTAACGCAGAATCGCTATAATGTTGAAATGAATTTAGTCACCGAATTATGGCACTAGCCCGTATGAAAAAAATTTTAGTTATCAATAACCATGATTCTTTTACTTATAATTTAGTGGATCTCATTCGCCAATTACAGGTGCGTTTTGATGTTGTAAGTGTTGAAGATTTATCATTAGATTGTGTAGAAGGTTATACACATATTTTAATTTCTCCAGGACCAGATGTTCCAAGCATGTATCCACAATTATTTGCGATGTTAGAACGATTTTATCAAACAAAGTCCATTCTAGGGGTTTGCTTAGGACATCAAACCCTTTGTGAATTCTTTGGCGGAGAAATCTATAATTTGCCAAGTGTGCGCCATGGACAGAAACGCCGCTTAAAAGTGCGGTCAAATTCAGGCTTATTTTTAGGGCTTCCAGCCGAATTTGAAATAGGTCTTTATCATTCCTGGGCAGTACAAACAGAAAGTATGCCAGAGACATTAGAAATTACAGCCGTTTGTGATGATGAAATCGTGATGGCAACACAGCACAAAAATTTACCTATTTTTTCTGTGCAATTTCATCCTGAGTCTTACATGTCAGAATTCGGCGAACAAGTGTTACAAAATTGGTTAAATTTCAAAAATACTTGATAGGAATGCTTGCTTATTAGTCAAAAAAGCGTATTATAGCCGTCTATACGTCAATACATCCAAAAGAAGAGAACTTATGTCTAGCTATTTATTTACTTCTGAATCGGTTTCAGAAGGACATCCAGATAAGATTGCCGATCAAATTTCTGATGCGGTACTTGATGAAATTTTAAAACAAGATCCTAAAGCTCGTGTGGCTTGCGAAACCTATGTAAAAACAGGGATGGCGTTAGTCGGTGGTGAAATTACGACATCAGCATGGGTTGATATTGAAAATCTCACTCGCCAAGTGATTTGTGATATTGGTTACAAACACTCAGAGA
>CAKVVS010000080.1:0-6360 GCA_934834395.1 Parahaemophilus parainfluenzae
GCCCTGTATATGCCAGGAGCATTGGGATGTTGACTGCCACCGCTTTTATGCGTGGGTTAGATACCGCTCCGCTGCATTCAAGATAAATCCGCCCCAGCTGAATACATTAAAAATCCCGATTTCATCACAATTGACATTATCTAAAGAGCCTAAAAAATCTATCGCTGTCGAGAAATCTTCGGTGTTGGTTTCTGGCGATTGTACATTGCGTAGTACGCCAGACGTTTACTCTTTCACTGCACCAAATGGATCAATTACAGCAATCGCAGGCAATTTACCTTTTGATACTTTGAGGTACACATTCATAAATGTGATTCCATAATTTCTAAAATGGAATTGTGTAAGGATTCTATATAAGTCTTATATATCAAGAAAATCTATAACATGTTAAAATAACAGTATTTAATCATGCTAATAGGGTAATAGTTATGGCGATAATGGAAGTACAAGATTGGGGCGGAGGTTTAACTCAACATGAGGTTGAGGCCATTGAAAAAATCAAACAGGCTTTTCAAGCTTCTGAAAATAACAAGAAAGTAAAAGGACAGGGATTTGACACATTAAAATCCCTCAAATCAATTTTTCCTTGGAAAGGATACTCGGGCTTTCGTTTTGCTGATGTGAAAGAACGTAAAGAAGGTGAGTTTGATTTAGTTATTGTTACCCATTGCAATGTACTGATTATTGAATTGAAACATTGGAATGGAACAATTATTTGCCGTCAAGATAAATGGTATTTGAACGATAAAAATATGGGGCGTTCTCCTGTTTCTATTACTCGAAGCAAACAATTTATGCTGGAAAAGAAATTGGATCAATTCAAACAACAATTTACCAATAAAGGCTTTCGTCCGCAGATCCATTTTTTGATTGTAATGACGGGCAATGCAGATTTTAGCCAACTACCGGACAATGAAAAATTGCACGTTGTAACATTAGCTGATTTTTTGCAATTAAAAGATGAAAAACAATTTAACGCACGCTTCCGTCCACATCCTGATAGCAAAACTTTAAACCAGGATTTTGAATTGTTTGATAAAAAAATCTTTGGCAGTAATACCATTAAACCGAAAAATATCAGCATTGACGGATATTATGCAGAAGACACGCCTATTTTTTCTCACCCAAAACATATTTATCAAGAATATCTTGCCCAAACCGAAAATAAAAAGCACCAAGACCAAGCCTTATTACGCCGTTGGGATTTCACTAAAATCAACCGCTCTGAAGCTCAAACACCTGACGGGCGTTATCGCCTAGTCAGCCGTGAATACGATGTATTGCACCATATTAAATTAAAAAATAAAGACTTGTATCACGCTTGCTTGAATTACAAATCTACCCCGCCGCAAAAAGGTGAAATCACTGCGGAACATATTGATTTATTTGAGCTGTTTCCACAACAGAAACGTTTTGACCAATTTGTCGGCGGATGCAATGGTGAAAATTTAAGTACGGAACGCCGTTTGGGATTAGTGCAATTATTGTTGGATAAATTTGCCCAGTTACACAAAATCGGTATTGCTCATCGTGATTTGGGCAATCACAGCATTTGGCTGTCGGCAGATGACAAAATTACGCTATCGGGGTTTGCAACCGCCTATTTTTCATCTGAAGAAACGGTTGGCGACATTCGTGAGATTTTGGAAGTCTCCGGCGATTTGGCAAAATCTCATTTTCCACTTTCTGACGGCATCAAACTCACACCATACCAATATGACCTACGTTCTTTGGCAGTTTTAGCATGGCATATCATTCAGGCTAAGCGCATTTCACAAGTCAGTCTTGATGAAATGAAAAATAAATTAGCAAATGAAACCGCATGGTATGCTGAAATTTTGCGTGAGGCATTGTCTGATATACCTTTTAAAAGTGCGGTGGATTTTTTAGATAAATTTAATCAAGCCAAACCTGAACAGGCGGTGGATTTTTCATTTGATTTTACAAAATTAGCGCCATTCACACATGACATCAACCATTCCCGTGCTTATCGTGAAGATGATAATTTTATTTTAGAAACCAGTGAGAAAGAAGTTTACCGTTCCAATGGTTTGTTGGTTAAAGTATGGCTGAACGCAGACCCGCAAACCGATAATTCAAAAGCCAGAGTGGTTTTGAATTGGTTGGAAAATATGGCAAAACTGGCAAATTTGTCGCCTGATTATGTACCGAAAATCCGAGAATTCGGTATTGCAAAAAAATCAGGTTGTCTGTTTGCGGTGAGTGATTTTATTGACGGGCATACTTGGCAAGATATTTGCAAACTTGATTTATTGGATAAACAAAAACAGGCTCTTATCCATCAATTTATTCAAAATATTGAGCATTTGCACAGTTTGGGTTTCACGCATGGTGATTTGAAACCTGACAATGTGCTGGTAACGATTGAAGATGATTCTGTTCAACTGCATATTTTGGATATATTGGATTTTTCGCCAAGTGGGCAAAGCCAGTTCAATACCGAATATTCGCCGGAATTCGATCATCCTACCGAGAAACAACGCGATAATTTTGCCGTGATGAAAATGGCGTGCGAATTATTGGGTGTTGAATGGAATAGGCCGTCTGAAAGTTTTGCTGATATTTCCAAAGCCGTACAGCAAGAATGTTCAGATAGCCAAACTGCGTTTATTTCATTGGCACGTTTTAAAGAGGCTCTCAATCCCAAACCGGCTACGCCAATTATTGATATTACAGTGGGCGGGCGCGAACCTTTTCCATCGATTGAAATTCATCCTGAAAATGGTGAATTGTTTGTTCAATTTGAAAAGAGCAAGCAAGGTGATGTACTGGTGCAATTTATCGGTTTTGGCGGTGTATTAAAAGCATTTTATTCAGTAGAAGATAAACAATTTACTCATGCGTTAGCTCCGATTAGCCGTGATTACATTAGCAAGCGAGATAGAGATAATAGTGTAATGAGCCTAACGCTGGGCTTAAATATCACTTATGGTTCTTATAGTGAAATGGCTTCATTAAACCATTCACTAAAAACTAACGAGCAGTTTATCCATACTATCAACCAATTTATTACTAAACATATTTCCAAACAACCCGAAGAAGGACATATTGAAAAATTTGAAGTTTCTGAAACTGAGATTGTTGATGCTGAAATTGTAGTGCCGGTTATCGAACAACGCCCTAGTATTCAAAAACTTTGGCAGGCAATTTTAGAGACTGAAACCGAAGCTTTACCTTCTATTACTGCCAGCGAAGCATTGCAAAAAACAGAAAATGGGGGCTGTTATATTCCCTATGATGGTGAAATCAGTCCACTAGATCAATTCAAACGGGATGAAGTTGTTGAAGCTATTGGGAAAAGTGAAGATGGAGAAAGAACCTTTAAATATGGTGTGGTAGATATTGCTAAAAGTCAATTGAATGAATTACACATCAAATCCAAAAGTTTGACCAATTATGCAAATAATATTCAAGCAGATACGCCTATTTATTTGCAAAGTAAACAGAACAAGGCTTCTTATACCCGTCGAAAAAACGCATTACAACGTATTTTAGACGGTGAAAGTGCGGTGGAAAATCTAGTGCATTATTTTGATGAACATTGCAACTTGCCGTCTGAAAAATATGAGATTCATGTCAGCGATGAAGAATTTAAACGCTATGACCAGCCTGAAAAAAATGTAAGCCTTAATGAAGCACAACGTATTGCCTTTCAACGTTTGATTGCCAATGGACCATTATCTTTATTACAAGGTCCGCCGGGAACAGGGAAAACAGAATTTATTGCCGCATTTGTACATTATTTATTTGATGTGCAAAAGGTGCGGAATATTCTACTGGTCAGCCAATCACATGAAGCAGTCAATACTGCTGCCGAACGTATCCGTAAACACTGTCAGCGTTTGGGAACAGACTTGCAACTGGTGCGGTTTAGTAATCGCGAAATTGCCGATTCCGAAATATTGGAAGATGTCTTTTCACCCAATTTGGTCGGGCAAAAAAGAGCTCAGTTAAATGTAAACAAGATTAGCAATATCTGTCAGCTTGGTCGTAGCATGAGCCTGCCTGAAAGATATTTGCGCGAGCGAGCCGAATTAGCGTTTGATATTGGCATACAGATCCGCCGTTATCAAAAAATTGTCAATTCATCAAAAAATGAAAACATTGATGAAGATGAAAAACGCTTACGCAAAAAATTAGAAAAAAGCATTAAAGAACAAGCCCAAGAAATGGGGTTGCGTGAATTGCTTGAAATTGACGAGATTCTGCCGAAATTTATCAGTGAATTGGATCATAAACATAATATTCAGCCGATTGAAAATATCCAAGCAGGTAAACTGATTGATTTAACCCAAGATATGCTGGAAGCCCTATCCAACGAACGCACCAATTATGATGAATTTTTGGCTCGTTCCCGTCAGCTTGTGATTGGCACTTGCGTAGGTATCGGACAACGCCATATCGGCATTGACGATAATCTTTATGACTGGGTGATTGTGGACGAAGCCGCACGTTCTATTTCCAGTGAATTGGCGATTGCCATGCAGTCTGGTACGCGTATTTTGCTTGTAGGTGACCATAAACAACTACCGCCTTTGTATTCAGAAGAGCATAAAAACGCACTTGCCCGCCGATTAGGGATTTCCAAGCGCGGTGAGGAATTAGACCAAGCATTAGGGAGTGATTTTGAACGCGTTTTCCTATCCGAATATGGAAAGCAAACTTGCGCCACACTCAAAACACAATACCGTATGGCTCCAGCAATTGGCAGTTTGGTATCAGAATGTTTTTATGAAAATGTTTTGGAAAACGGCAAAACCGCTAATGATGTGCCAAATATTTATTCTAAGTTACCTGAAAAACTCAAATCTTGCGTAACGTGGTTGGATACGACTTCACTACCGAATGCGTATCATAAAGAAGAAAAAAAAGGTAGTTTATTCAATCGTGCCGAAGCCAAAGAAATTATTAGCTTGCTGCAAAGTTTTCAGAATGACAAAACTTTTATAAACAGTGAAATAATACGAAATTGTTTGGCAAGAAATGAACAAGCTATCGGCGTAATCTGTATGTATGGCGCACAGAAAAAACTGATTCGCGATTTGTTTAATCAAAACAGTTGGAACGATAATTTCCACCGTTTAGTTAAAATAGACAGCGTGGATAGTTATCAAGGAAAAGAAAACCGCGTGATTATTTTGTCGTTAACTCGTCATGATAAAGCATGTAGCACAGGCTTTTTGCATCTACCAAACCGTATTAACGTAGCCCTATCTCGAGCTATGGATAAACTTATTATTGTTGGAGCAAAAACCATGTGGGAACACCCAAAAAACAGCAAAACTCCATTGGCAAAAGTTTTACGTTTTATACAAAAGCAAAATAATCCGCAAGATTACGCAATTAAGATATTAAAAAACGGAGCGAAAAATGAGTAAACAAAACATAACTTACAATCAAATTGATTTTGTGGTTAAGGCTCCGCGTTTTCGCATTGTGTTTTCCTATATGAGCGATAAAGGCGTGGCATTTGTGAGAGAATATTTGCTTCGCTTATTAAAAATCACGCCATGCAAACCTGCACAAATTGCCCAATATTTAGGATTTAACCAATACGAAACCGAAGTTGCCCTCGCTGATTTGGAACAACATAAATGGATTATTTGGCAGGATGACGGCTTGATTGCATTATCGGCAGAAGGGCAGAGACTGTTTCAAGACAGCCAAGACTCTCCCCACATTCCCACTTTAAAAGAATGTGGTGGTGAATATCGTATGGAATTATTAGATAGTAATTTTCTGAAAAAAAACGACTGTGATAAAAATCGCCAGCAAGCCATAGAGTTAGTTGTCGAATCGAAAGTGTTATCAGAAAGTAGTGAAATTGCACGAAAAACATTTCAAAATCGCTTTCGGCAGCTAATGGAAGATGACATCATCAATTTAGATGAGAAAGATATTTCTTTGTATAAAATTGATGCTATTGAACTCAAAGGCGTGCCTGATTATTTCCGTTTTACGCAACAATTTGAATTGCTGCCTGAAACAGGCGAAGCTAAAGAACGCCATGATGTACCGACAGTTACTCACCAAGAAAATATTCAGCAAGCCATTACTGCACAACTGGAGCGATTTGGTCATCATGATAATTTGCGTGAACTGCGTAATAGTATGGCAGAAATTAGTGATGACGATACTTTGAAAGTGCTATTCGGCGGAACATTGGACTTTAACGAATATTTAAAAGTTTATCAGAAGCATGAACAACAAAATGGCTTGTATTTTCTAGGGCAAATTTATCATCAAGAAACCTTGTTCCAACAAATCAATAAAATTTTAGATAAATTAAACAAAAAATCATCTAAAAAACTCTATTGGTTGGCTCCAAGCGATATTTAC
>CAKVVS010000081.1:0-6272 GCA_934834395.1 Parahaemophilus parainfluenzae
AAAACTTCTTTGCACTTTATCAAAAACTTCGATCTAACCCAATCAGTCTCAATGAAATCGTAGAAAAGCCAACGATGCTTTCCCTATTACCTGATTTACAAGGGAAAAAATTGCTCGATCTAGGTTGTGGAACGGGTGGATATTTGCAGCTCTATTTAGAACGCGATGCGGAGAGCGTAGTGGGAACAGATCTTTCAGCTAAAATGCTAGAGCAAGCTGAACAAGATCTGCAAAAGTGCGGTCAATTTTCAGGATGTTTTTCGTTATATCAGTTACCGATGGAAAAATTAACGGAATTGCCAGAACGTAATTTTGATGTCATTACCAGCTCTTTTGCTTTTCACTATATTGAAGATTTTCCTGCTTTATTAGCTTCCATTGCCAACAAACTTAAGCCTAATGGTACATTAGTTTTTTCCCAAGAGCATCCGATTACAACTTGCCATAAAGAAGGGGAGCGCTGGGAAAAAAATGAGAAAAAACAGCAAGTCGCTTATCGGTTAAATCATTACCGTGATGAAGGATTGAGAGAGCGGAATTGGTTTCAACAACCTTTTAAAACCTATCACCGTACGATAGCAACAATTATTAATAAGCTAATTGCTGCAGGTTTTCAAATTGAACAAATGGCAGAACCCATGTTAGCCGAGCAACCACAATGGCATGATGAATTTAAAGATTTACGGCATCGTCCCTCTTTATTGTTTATTAAAGCAAGAAAAGTGATGAATTTAACAAAATAAGCTGGTTTTTGACCGCACTTTATGGTATAAATCGCACCGCTGTTTTTGGGTTTCAAAAGCAGCGTTTTTAATTATTAACAACACACACATATCATTAAGGCTTAATCGGGGTGCCAAACGGTCGATTAGCTGATATGTGGAGGCTCAACCCCAACAAAAGGAAAATATTATGGCACAAGTTTCAATGCGCGACATGATCAACGCGGGCGTACACTTCGGACACCAAACTCGTTACTGGAACCCACAAATGAAACCTTTCATTTTTGGTGCTCGTAACGGTGTTCATATCATCAACTTAGAAAAAACTTTACCTTTATTCAACGAAGCTTTAGCGGAATTAACCCGTATTGCTAGCAACAACGGTAAAGTATTATTCGTTGGTACTAAACGCGCGGCTCAAGAAGCAGTACAAGCTGCAGCATTAGACTGTCAACAATATTACGTAAACCACCGTTGGTTAGGTGGTATGTTGACTAACTGGAAAACCGTTCGTCAATCAATTAAACGTTTAAAAGATTTAGAAACTCAATCTCAAGACGGTACTTTTGACAAATTAACCAAAAAAGAAGCGTTAATGCGTACCCGTGAGATGGAAAAACTTGAATTAAGCCTTGGCGGTATCAAAGATATGGGCGGCTTACCAGATGCGTTATTCGTTATCGGTGCAGACCACGAACATATCGCGGTTAAAGAAGCAAACAACCTAGGTATTCCTGTATTTGCTATCGTTGATACTAACTCAACTCCAGCTGGCGTAGATTTCGTTATCCCTGGTAACGATGATGCGACTCGTGCTATCCAACTTTACGTTTCTGCAGCTGCAGCAGCGGTTAAAGAAGGTCGTGGTAACGAAGCTCAAGTTGCTGAAGAATTAGCAGCTGACGCAGAATAATTTAAGTTTTGCAATAAGGCGAAGCCCTTAATAATCAAACGATTAATTGGCATAGGGGCTAAAATTTAGCCCCTATATTTTTATCTAAAAGTGCGGTCAAAATGAATCGTACTTTCGACAGAGGATTTTTAAAATGGCTGAAATCACAGCATCATTAGTAAAAGAACTTCGTGAACGTACCGGTGCCGGTATGATGGAATGTAAAAAAGCATTAGTTGAAGCAAACGGTGATATCGAGTTAGCAATCGACAACATGCGTAAATCTGGTCAAGCTAAAGCTGCTAAAAAAGCAGGCCGTGTTGCAGCTGAAGGTGTTATCCTTGCTCGTGTACAAAATGGTTTCGGTGTATTAGTTGAAATGAACTGTGAAACTGACTTCGTAGCAAAAGACGCTGGCTTCTTAGGCTTAGCAAACGAAGTAGCTGATTTCGCAGCAGCACACAAAGGTACCACTATCGAAGCATTACAAGCACAATTTGAAGAAAAACGTGCTGCATTAGTGGCTAAAATCGGTGAGAACATGAACATCCGTCGTGTTGCTTACTTAGATGGTCAAGTTATTGCTCAATACTTACACGGTGCGAAAATCGGTGTGTTAGTTGCGGGTGAAGGTTCAGAAGATGAACTTAAAAAAGTGGCAATGCACGTAGCGGCATCTAAACCAGAATTCGTGAACCCAGAAGATGTACCTGCAGATGTTGTTGAACACGAGCGTCAAATTCAAATTGATATCGCAGTTAACTCTGGTAAACCAAAAGAAATCGCAGAGAAAATGGTTGAAGGCCGTATGAAGAAATTCACTGGTGAAGTTTCATTAACAGGTCAACCATTCGTCATGGATCCTTCTGTATCTGTAGGTGACTTCTTAAAATCAGTAAACACTTCAGTGTCTAACTTCATCCGTTTAGAAGTGGGTGAAGGTATCGAGAAAAAAGAAGAAGATTTCGCAGCTGAAGTTGCAAAAATCACTGGCGGTAACGCTTAATTTTCTCCATTGAGATATAAAAAAGCCGATATTGAATATCGGCTTTTTTGTTGTCTTAAATTTAAGATATTTCCCTATTTATTTGGACGAATATCAATGGCAGGGTCTGCATCTTTACGGTATTTCTCTTCAATCAGTTTTTTCAGTCCATAGTCATCTTTGTCAGCTTGTTCAGAGAATAAATCTTCTTCTAATGTGAGCTTCGGATTTTTAATCCCTATCCAATTAGCAATACCTTCTAAGAAATTCAAACCAGATTTAAAGGCTTTGTATTCTTTACGTGCCGTATCATCAGATGAAATCTTAAAGAGCGGAATATTATGATGTAATTGGCTGTGACAGTTTTGGTTAAACAAGGTGACGCCATGTTTATCATCTTCCTGATGACATAAACCATGATCTGAAAAATAAATCATGGAGAAAGTGCGGTGTGTTTTTTGCTCGTTTTCTTTGAGCGTTTCATACACTTTCTTGATGAAATCATCGGTTTTCTTAATGGATGTAATATAGCAATTTAAGTATTCGTTCTTTTTCTCAATATCATTGTCATTGAAAATTTTCGGGTAATCTTCAACGCGATCGCAAGCAAGAGGATGTGAACCATAAATGTGTAACACAATAAAGCGTTTACCTTGCGTTGGATCTTCTAAAACTTGGGCAAATTTAGGGATTAAATCAAAATCGCTGTAGTTTGTAGAATTAAAGCTCCCACCTTTTTTCAAGAAAATGGTTTCATCAGATTTTGAGGCAAGCGAAGCAACTGGTGTGTCATATTCACCTAAGAAACCTTGATTAGACAGCCAGTAGGTTTTCAGACCTGCAGACTTAATGAGATCCACTAAGCTTAAGTCATAGTTTGGTTCCCATTTTTCTTTATCAGGTAACGTTAACATTAAGCGCAATGAGGCGACAGTGTTGGTTCCAGCAGATGTCATGCCATCAATCAGTGTGCCATTTGCTGATGACATAAATGGCGTGTCATTAACAGGATAGCCATAAGCATGTAAGTAGTCTTTTCTCGCACTTTCCCCCAAAATCATCACATAATCTTGGTATTTAGAATTTTCTAATGTAGATTGTCCCCAGCTGCTTTCCTGTGACATTTTTTTCAATTTTTGCCATTCATTAACAATTTCTAGACTCGAATCTATTGTTTCTTTTAATGGCGCAGCAATCGGTAAGTTGTAGCCAATCAACAGGGTAGCGAGGGCAATGAATGTTTTATTGCGATAAAATTTCACCCCAAATTTGACCGCACTTTTGTAATGTAAAAAGACTAAAACTGGAATAGCCAATGCGGCTAAATAGCTGCTCACAGGGATTTGCATGAGAAACTCTTTGGTCTCTAACATATCTGTCGCGAGAACCGATGCAATATATTGGTAGCTTGGCGCACCAAAATTTAAGCCTGTCGGCGTATAAATTGCGTGTAAGCAAACTAAGGGTAATAAAATAAAATAGAAAGATTTTCGGCTACTACTTAATAAAATAATGAAAATAGCCGCGAGTAAAATCAGACTAATAGATGGCTCAGGAAACATCCCTGAACCACGTAAAATCAAATAACCGGCAGCAATGGCACAAGCCAAAGAAAAAAGTGCGGTTAAAATTTGTGAGGTTTTTGAAATCTTCATAAAGTTTACCTATAAAATCAAAACGGCGATATTTTATCGCACTTTTCTGACCAATTTCCATTTTTAACTTTTTCGCTCTTTTGCTAGAATAAGCCAAATTTTGTAACCGACAAAGGAAAAGACAAATGAGCCAACCAATTTACAAACGTATTTTATTGAAATTAAGTGGTGAAGCATTACAAGGTGATGAGGGCTTCGGTATCGATCCTTCAATCCTTGATCGTATGGCGTTAGAGATTAAAGAACTAATTGAAATGGGCGTGGAAGTTGGTGTTGTGCTCGGCGGTGGTAACTTATTCCGTGGCGCAAAATTAGCTAAAGCCGGCATGAATCGCGTGGTGGGCGACCATATGGGGATGCTTGCAACCGTGATGAATGGCTTGGCAATGCGTGATGCGCTTCACCGTGCAGATGTGAATGCAAAATTAATGTCTGCATTCCAATTAAATGGTATTTGCGATACCTATAACTGGTCTGAAGCCATCAAAATGTTGCGTGAGAAACGTGTAGTCATTTTCTCAGCCGGTACAGGTAGCCCGTTCTTTACTACAGATTCAGCTGCATGCTTACGTGGTATCGAAATTGAAGCGGATATCGTGTTAAAAGCGACCAAAGTTGATGGCGTGTATGATTGCGACCCAGCAAAAAATCCTAATGCGAAGTTATACCATAAATTATCTTATGCAGAAGTGATTGATAAAGAATTAAAAGTAATGGATTTAGCTGCGTTCACACTTGCGCGTGACCACGGTATGCCAATTCGTGTATTTAATATGTGTAAACCAGGTGCGTTACGCAAAGTCGTACTCGGTACAGAAGAAGGCACAACGATTAGTTAATTTTTTAAAGAATAAAATGGCGAGAGACAATCTCGCTTTTTTTATGAATAAATTTATTCAAAACTCCCTAAAAATCCAGTAAAATCACTGTGTTTTATCTTTATTTATTAAAAAGGACAGATGAATGATTAATGAAATCAAACAAGATGCTGAAGCTCGCATGGAAAAAAGCCTCGAAGCGTTGCGTGGGCATATTGCAAAAATCCGTACAGGCCGTGCACAACCAAGCTTATTAGACGCAATCCAAGTGGAATACTATGGTGCAGCGACACCACTTCGTCAATTAGCTAACGTTGTTGCAGAAGATGCACGTACTTTAGCGGTAACAGTATTTGACCGTTCTTTAATCAGTGCAGTAGAAAAAGCAATTTTAACCTCTGATTTAGGTTTAAACCCATCTTCAGCAGGTACAACAATTCGCGTGCCTCTTCCTCCATTAACTGAAGAACGCCGTCGTGATTTAATCAAAATCGTAAAAAGCGAAGGTGAACAAGGTAAAGTCGCGATTCGTAACGTACGTCGTGATGCAAATGATAAAATCAAAGCATTATTAAAAGATAAAGAAATCAGCGAAAACGATCAACACAAAGCAGAAGAAATCATTCAAAAAGTGACTGATAGCTATATCAAAAAAGTGGATGAGATCTTAGCAGATAAAGAAAAAGAATTAATGGATTTCTAATTGTCGAACCATGTTTTGGGGCAGACCAAGTGTCTGCCCTTGTTCTATTCTGATAAAAAAATAAAAGCACAAAGTGCGGTCGAAATTTTATGCAAAAACAAAATCTTGTTATTTTAGGATCAACCGGTTCTATTGGTCATAGCACCCTTTCTGTTATCGAACATAATCCTGACAAATACCATGCCTTTGCGTTAATAGGGGGCAAAAATGTTGAGACAATGTTTGAACAATGCATGAAATTTCAACCGCACTTTGCTGCATTAGATGATGAAAATGCAGCAAAGGTATTGCGAGAAAAATTAGCCTCACACCACATTAAAACGGAAGTCTTAGCTGGGCAGAAAGCCATTTGTGAGTTGGCAGCACATCCAGATGCAGATCAAGTTATGGCAGCCATTGTTGGGGCGGCGGGATTACTACCGACTCTTTCGGCAGTAAAAGCGAGTAAGAAAGTCTTGCTTGCGAATAAAGAATCGTTGGTGACTTGTGGTCAGATC
>CAKVVS010000082.1:0-6258 GCA_934834395.1 Parahaemophilus parainfluenzae
ATCTTGTGGTACTCAGTGGATTATTTATTGCGCTAATACGCTATCGAAAATCCCTTGCCGGTTATTTTAAATATTGGCTAAAACTAAATTTCTTCACTTTGCTTGTTTGGTTAACCTTAAGCTGGAAAATCACCGAGCAAGGTTTAGCATTAAATCCAATAGGGACTCAGCTCGCACTGCTGATCACGCTACGTTTCAATTTAATTTTAAGTTTAACTCGCCTCTTATTAATTGATATGAACGAGAGCCTTCTACTGCAAGCATTGTGCCGTTTGCCATTACCTGAAAAACTACTTCACCTATTTGTTCTTACTGTTCGCTATATTTCCGTGTTCAGTGAAGTGCATAAAAAGATGGATATGGCCATGCGTGCACGCGGATACCAGCCAAAACTTAATGGCAGAACCTTATTTATCGCGGCGCAGCGTGTCGCCCTATTATTAATTCATGCACTCGTTAAAGCAGAAAAAACAGAAATGGCGCTAAAAGCTCGTGGCTTTCAGCTGCATGATGTGAAAAAAACACAGGATAAATCTTGATGAACGTCCTCGAAGTCAAACAATTACAGATCATGCGCGAGCAACGTGTGATTATTGATAACCTTTCTTTTGAACTTCCTGAAGGCCATCGCCTTTTTTTACAAGGTGATATTGGTTGTGGAAAATCCACACTATTACATTGCCTATTAGGTTTTATACTTTACCAACAAGGAGAAATTCGCTGGTTCGGTAATGTATGTCGACAAGAAAAAGATTTTGTACCACTACGTGGAAAGGTAGGCATCTGTTTCCAACATGCCGGCGATCAACTTTTTGGTCCTACTGTACTTGATGATGTGGCCTTTGGTCCACTCAATCAAGGGTTAAACAGAGATAAAGCCTATCAAATTGCATTACAGCAATTGGAGCGTCTGAATATTGTTGGGTTAAAAGATCGTTCTGTGAATACCTTATCTGGTGGTGAACAGAATTTTACTGCGCTAGCCGGCGTACTGGCGATGCAGCCCAAAGTATTATTATTGGATGAGCCAACGAATGGACTGGATGTAAAAAATATCGCCAAACTGACCGCACTTTTACGCGAATTACAGTTGCCAATGCTTATTGCTTCACATGATTTACGCTTTAGTGAAACACTTGCAGATTCCTGTTTATCTTTAGCTACGGATAACGATGGCTAAATGCGCTCATCATACTTAAGAAAATAATTTAATAAAAAAATGGGCGAACCATTTAAGTTCGCCCGTAATCTATTTATGACGCTAATCAAGCTACAAGTGCGGTTTCTTTTAAGCGATTTTTTAATTTCGCATACTCAGTTACCACATAGCGTTCAGCCCAGGCTTGGTCTTCGATTTTCTCGATACGAACCGCGCTGTATTTGTATTCCGGTGTTCTAGAACCCGGGTTCAAATGTTCAGCGGTTAATTCGTTACATTTACCGATCCACCATTGATAGGTCATATAACAAGCACCTTTGTTTGTACGCGTACTCACATCTGCGCGAGAAATAACTTTACCACGTGATGAGGCAATCCAAACCAAATCGTTGTTTTTAATGCCTAATTCTTTGGCATCTTGATCGTTCATTTGTACGAATCCCGGCTCATCTGCAAGTGCAGCTAGAGCGCGGCAGTTACCTGTCATTGAACGGCAAGAATAGTGACCGACTTCACGCACGGTAGAAAGTACCAATGGGAACTCTTCAGAAAGATCTTCCATTGGTGGCTCCCAATCACAAGCGAAGAACTCAGCTTTGCCGTTAGGACGGTCGAAGATTTGGCCTTTATACAAGTATGTTGTGCCTTGATCTTCAGGGCCTTCATCAGTACATGGCCATTGGATATAACCCAAGCCTTCCATTTTTTCGTAAGTTGCCCCTTTGTAAATTGGACAAAGCGAACGAAGTTCATCCCAAATTTCTTTGGTATTGTTATAGTGCATTGGGTAGCCCATTGCTGTAGCAAGTTCGCTAATGATTACCCAGTCATCCTTGACGTCGCCGGTTGGTTCAACGGCTTTATAGAAACGTTGGAAACCACGGTCAGCAGCACTATATACACCTTCATGTTCAGCACAAGAAGTCGCAGGTAATAAAATATCTGCTTCTGCGGCTGTTTGAGTCATGAAAATATCTTGAACGATAAGAAGTTCAACTTTCTCGAAGGCTTTTTTAACAGCATTAATATCAGGCTCAGTTTGTAATGTATCTTCACCCATGATATAGAATGCTTTAATTTTATCTTCCATGATCGCTTCAGGTACTTCACTCAACGGTACACCTGGTTTGCTTGGAATAGACGGTACGCCCCAAGCTTTCGCAAATTTTGCATTAATTTCCGGGTCAGCAAAACTTTGATAGCCCGGTAATGTGTTGAATAACGCACCCATATCGCACGCACCCTGTACGTTGTTTTGACCACGCACTGGGTTTACACCAACATTTGGTTTACCTAAGTTACCGGTAAGCATTGCCAAGCTTGCTAACGCACGTACGGTTTCTACACCTTGACGGAATTGGCAAACGCCCATACCCCATAAGATAGTAGCTGTTTCCGCTTTTGCATAAGTGCGGGCAATTTCACGCAACATCTCAGGTTCAATACCTGTGATGTGTTGAGTGGATTCCGGTGTATAAGCTTTCACGGTTTCATAGAACGCATCGAAGTTTTCGGTGTGTTCATCAATAAATTTTTGATCTTGTAATCCTTCTTCTAAAATCACATTCATCATCGCATTCAAGAATGCGACGTTAGACCCGTTAGCAAGCGGTGCATAAATATCCGCAATACGGGCTGTTTCGATTTTACGAGGGTCACAAACAATAACTTTCGCCCCTTTTGCTTTGGCGTGATTAATTCGACGCGCCACAATAGGGTGTGAAGTGGAGGCATTATAGCCAAAAATGAATACGCATTTAGTATCTTCAATCTCAACAATTGAGTTGGACATTGCGCCGTTACCGACCGATTTGAGCAGACCTGTTACAGAAGGGCCGTGTCACACGCGCGCACAACAGTCAATGTTGTTATTTCCTAATACCGCACGGGCGAATTTTTGCATAACGAAGTTCACTTCGTTACCTGGTCCACGGGAAGAGCCCGTTACCATAATTGATTCGTTACCGTACTTTTCTTTGATTTCACTGAGACGTTTTGCTGTGTAAGAAATCGCTTCTTCCCAGCTCACTGGTGTGAATGGTTCGCCACGTTTGTAGCGGATCATCGGTTGAGTTAGGCGAGGAGTCAGGATTTTTGTGTCATGCACAAAATCCCAGCCATAATATCCTTTTAGGCATAACTCCCCTTCGTTTGTCTTGCCGTTTGCACCTTCAGCTCCCACAATTTTGTTGTTTTCCACCAAAAGATGGATTTTACAACCTGAGGCACAATACGGACATACGGTAATTACTTTTTTAATAGCCATAGTAACGTCCTTATTTTAGATACAACACGAGGTTAGAGATAGAATTAGAATAATTAATTCTGGGTATATATTACACCCAAAATCAGTTCATAGTCTTACAAAAAACATGGATTTATTGATATAAAACAGGTTTTCGTAATATTTTTAAAATATGTTTAGAAAATCCCCCTCACTTTTTCTACAAAACAGGAATCTCTTCAAGCGATCTTCCCTCTTTTAAAAAATCATACATAAATTGCACAGACTCTTTTACGCTTTCTGTCATTGGAAAACCAAAGGAAACCAGATCGGGTTGGAGCCCAACAAAAACAATTTGCTTAATATCCTGTTCCAGTTGTTCGATGAGGTAATTGAGCGGCATATTATGTGTACTCATGAAAAACATTTCCGCAATGCTCTCTTTTTCAATGATTCGGATTTTGCCCGGTGCTAATTCCATATCAGCCGCATCGAAAATTAAAAGCAAATCGGGTTTCATGTCTCGCACAATATGTGCAACATTTTCTGGTGCTGAGCCACCATCAAGTGCGGTCCAATTTGGCAATGGATTTTCATTCAATAGCTGATAGAGATAAGGGCCTGCACCGTCATCCCCCATCATGCTGTTGCCAACGGTTAAAATCACATTATTCGTCACGACGTTTCACCATAATATACATCACAGGTTCACGCTGAATTGATGCTAACGTATCCATCAGAATTTCGACCCACTCTAGATGTTCTGGGGTAAAATTAGCTTTATTTTCATCCATTGCTTTCGCCAATAAATTGACATGGCTGGAATCAATCACAATTTCACCAAATCGCATTAAGCCGGCAAATTTACGTTTAGCATCCCCTTCTGGAAAGCTATCTACAAAACGTTGATAAGCATCGTAGTCACAAACCAGTAATTTTTTAAAACAATCAATTACGCCAACATGGTGACCAATCGCCAAAGAGTAATACATCACCTGTTTTGCTTGCTCTGGCACTTGTTCATCGTTTTCGACGAAACGTTCGTTTAATAAATAGAAAAAGACTTTCGTTGTCATAACATTCCCATTTTTATAGGGGCAATCACTTGCCCCATTATTAATTATCCCGAAAACGGCAGACTAATCGCATGCAAACGATTGACGATTTCGCTTAAACGCGGATCGGCTTCTCGCTCTAGGTATTCACCTAAACGTACACCAAATGGCACTTTGTCATTTTCTGTCATCATTGCCATAAATTGGTTAGCAATGTTGCTACCTTGACGATAACCGGCTAGACGACGAGCTTCTCGTTCAAGACTAATACGTAAATCCAACGGAATGGTTGGAAAACGCAATTTAGCTTCCGCGTTAGGATCCGCTTTTTCTTGTTTGCCTTTAAGTTTTTGATCAAGTAAACCAAGCGCGACAGCAAAACCATAAATAGTGGCGGCAGGTGTTGGTGGACAGCCAGGGATATAGACATCAACCGGTACGATTTGGTCAGAACCACCCCATACACAATAGAGATCGTGGAAAATACCGCCGCCGCAACCGCAAGCCCCGTAAGCAATACAAATTTTTGGATCCGGCGCGGCTTGATAAGCACGCATGGCCGGAGTACGCATCGCACGGGTAACCGCACCAGTGAACAAGAGAATGTCCGCATGGCGAGGTGAAGCTACCACTTTAATACCAAAACGTTCCGCATCAAATGTTGGCGTAATAGTACTGAAAATCTCGATTTCACACCCATTACAACCGCCACAGTCCACACGGTAAACGTAAGCTGAACGTTGAATATCTTTCAGCAATGTTTGTTTCATTTTGGCTATATTTTCATCAATACTAAACGGTGTTGATATACCATTAACCGGCATTGGAATTTGAGTGTTCATCGTCTTTCGCCTCCTGCTAAAACTTTAGGTAAATCAACCGCACTTTCCTCACGTTGTTCGATTGCTTTTTTGAAATTCAAGCGAACCGGCTCCTTAAAGTCGATCAATTTCATCCGCATATTGGATTCCATATTTGCGGTTTTTTCTAAACTATGTTGACGTTTGCAAACCGGACAGGTATGTAATTCCGCCAATTTTCGTTTCACTAACTCTGGATTATCCAAAGTTTGTTTGAATAAATCGATGGTGTAATTTAGTTCTTTATAAGAAATAAACGGTTTACCACATTCCTGACAAGTTACTGTAGCAAAGGTAGTTTCTTGGAAAAGATCCTGTTTATTGGTCACTGATAGTTCAAAATCTTGTGATAAGCGAATGGCTTTGGTTGGGCAAACTTCTTCGCAACGTCCACAGAAAATACAACGACCAAGGAATAATGACCATGTACGTTCGCCTGTAACGGGATCCGTTCTCATGGTCAACGCATTGGCTGGACAGGCAATGGTACAAGCCGCGCAGACAATACATTGATCAGAATTAAGTTCTGGTTTTCCTCTAAAATCATCATCGACTTCATAAGGTTTGAACGGATATTTGGTGGTAACATCACCAGCTTTAAATACCGTTTTTAGTAATTTAAACATTTTCCGCCTCCCCTATTTCAATGGTGAATTTTTACGTTCGATACCGTAGCGTTCAATCTCTTTATAATCTACGGTTTTCGCTTTGCGTTTACGCACATCCACCACGGTGACACGGTCGGTACAAGAATAACAAGGGTCAAGACTACCAATAATAAGTGGCGCATCAGACACAGTGTTGCCACGCAACATATAGCGCAAGGTTGGCCAGTTAGCATAAGTGGCAGCACGACAACGCCAACGGAAAAGTTTTTGGTTGTCGCCTAGCATTGACCAGTGAATATCTTCACCACGTGGCGCTTCCGTAATCCCTAAAGCAAAACGTCCTGGCGTATAA
>CAKVVS010000083.1:0-3156 GCA_934834395.1 Parahaemophilus parainfluenzae
TTTCAATATCTTTACGTAGGAAGTAAAGCTGCTCACCAGTTTTGCCTTGTTTCGTTTCCATGGTGCCATAAAGCTGATGAGCCATGTCCGGTGACAAATAAACATGATTTGAAAATTGTGCAAATAGGTTCTCTGTTCTTTCGTCACGAGCCAGTAGATGGCAACCACTGTGGCTACGGAAAAGTGCGGCTGATTTTTGCAGATTTTCTTCGTGTTTGAAATAAGCGGTTTGTGGCAACACAATAATGCGATTATTTGGAAAGTGCGTCACCATTTCTTCGCGGATTTTTTGATGCTGCGGATAAAGATCGCCAAAATTACCGCCACCATGTAAAAGGATGGTGGTGTTTGGTGTAATTTTCGCTTTAACTTCTTCAAGATCTAAATCATATTCGCAACGTTTTAAGGTCACATTAATATGGTGATCTTTAAAAAATTGCTCGGTTCCGTGATAAATCAGCAAATCGCCCACGTTCAAATGAAGTGGGTAGTCGAAATAAAATACGTCGTTTTTATCTTTGATCAGTTCGACAATAGGATTCAGTTTGTTTTTTAAATCAATAAGGAGTTGATTCATTTTTTTACTCTTTTCTTTAAATAGCTAAACAAGAAATTTTTTTCTGCTGTGTTTAATCCGAAGATTAAAATGACACAGATTAATACCATTTCTAAGATGATGGATTGTCCAATAAATTCCAATAAAGAATAACTGCGGGTGGTATCTGATATATAGATGATACCTAATAGCAGGCCAAACACCACACCGACATTCACTAAATATGAGACAAATTCTTTATGGTTAAATTTAATTTTTTTATTAATAAAATATAATCGATAGAGTTGTGAGATGACCATCGTACTAAATTTACCCACAAAGGCAAATACTGGATTATAACCTAGTGTGAACAAATAATAAGCCAAAGGCACTGTGCAGAGATCGATTAACGCCACGATGATATTGTATTGTTTTACGGTGGATGTGCCAATGGCTAATGCACTCATCCAAAATGCCCCAGCCATCGCACTGATTAATAAGCAAGCAATAATAGCTTGTACAAGTTGTTCAGTATATTGTGGAAGATGATCGCCTAACCAAAATGTCAGTAAGGTATGGGTGAAATACAATACAGGCGCAGAGAGAATCGCCATTAAATAAAGTGAATATTTTGAAATACCAAGAATTAATTGGCGATTGCGATCATAATCTTTTGCAGCATAAGACTGAACTAACTGCGGATTAGCTGCCATTTGGAAATTATTTACAAAGCTGTAAACTGCACCTTCTACTTGTGTTGCAATCGCAACAGCGGCATTGACTGCCACACCAAAGAATAAGTTAGATACCATATTCAAGCCTTGTGTTGAACCAACATAGGCAACTTGTCCCATGAGCATCCAACCGGAAAAACTCACCATTTCTTTGGTTTTGCTTAAATCTTTATATAAACGGAAACGTGCTGCTTCTTTGAAATAATATTTAGTGAATAACACATAAAGAGAGAGCACAATTAAGCTGACTGAAAGCAATAAGCAGCTATAAGTAACCAACTTATCGTAATGTGTGATATGACTTAAGATAAAGACAGAAGTCAGTTTTAAGATGGTTTCACCTAATCCCAACCAAGCATAGAATCCCATTTTCTCATGGGCAACAATCATGGCATTGAATGGCACCTTGATGATTTCAACCAGAGCAATAATTAACGCTAATTGGTAAACGATATTAGCCGCCTGCAAGCGTTCAGCAGGGATCACCAATTTGTGATTTAAAAACCATAAACCGACGGTTTCGGCTAACACGAATACGATAAAAATAATGAGTAGGTGATTTAAGATGCTAATATTAAAGACTTTATTGACACGTTGAATGTCATTCGAGGCTTTTTCTACGTTAATAAAACGCTGAGTGGTGGCCGTCATTGTGCCATTAAAAAAGGAAAATAAGACCACCACACCCATCACAATGTTGTAGATACCAAAATCTTCCACACCCAATACCTGCAATACCACACGAGAGATATACAGCATCGCCCCCATGTTGAAGAGCATTCGGATGTAAAGAAATAGCGTATTTTTGGCAATGGTTTTATTTGACATTGTGAGAATGAAATTAGAAAAATTGGGGGAATTATAGGGGGGATTGGGATGTGTAGCAAGCCTTGAGAGACTTCTTATAAGTTCAATCGTATTTAGTAAAAAAAAGAAAAGGCTAAATATAAATTTAGCCTTTTATTATTTAGACGATGCAGACTGCCAAATCTAGTTGCTTATTATGGAACTGATACAATGTGCCACGATGACCCACGCTCAGAATGATCATATTGGGTAACCGCTCTTTAATTGTTTTATAAAGGAGGTACTCGGTTGGCTCATCAAGTGCTGATGTGGTTTCATCTAAAAAGACCACTTCAGGTTTCGTCAGTAAAATCCGAATAAATGCCACGCGCTGTAATTCACCTGGCGACAAAATTGCCTGCCAATCGTTATCTACATCTAAGCTATGAAGATATTTATCCAAACAACAGTCAGCCAGTGTTTTTTCCAATTCAGGATGATAAGGATCAATATCCGGATAGCAAATCGCTTCACGTAACGTACCTTGTGGCATATAAGGGCGTTGCGGTAAGAACAAACTGGTCACACAAGGATGTTCCACCAAACCAACAGTCTCAAAAGGATAAATTCCCGCCATCGCTTTTAATAGCGATGTTTTCCCTGTGCCAGATGGACCTTGAATTAATAAAGCATCCCCATTTTTTAATTCAATATTTAAGTTATTAAGCAACAATCTGCCTTGGTCATCTTTAATACCAAAATTTGATAATGCAACACGGTTAGAACATTTCATGGGTTGATGAACCTCTAAATGATCTAATTCATCCAACTTTGTCATAAAACCATAAAGACGATTTAAACGCGCTTGGTAGAGCGTAAATTCTTCATAGAACAAACGGAAAAAGGAAAGTGCGGTCATTAATCGGTTAAATGCTTGCACAGTTTGGTGCATATCACCCAGTTTGATTTGTCCAGTAAAAAAACGAGGTGCTTGCAGCATTAACGGCAAGAGTTTAGCAACACGCGTGACACTTCCATTAAAGCCGTCTAATCCCAACATTCTTAATACAATTGCCCAACGGTTATGAATGATTTGAGCAA
>CAKVVS010000083.1:3166-6143 GCA_934834395.1 Parahaemophilus parainfluenzae
CACCATTAAGTTTTTCTTTGTTAAAGTTTAACTTGATCAAAGGGTGACCAATCCAAACAGACATTAACGTTGCGAGGATAATAAAGGCGTAAATAAAGAAGACAACGCCTTTTTCGATATTTAATCCGAAAAGACTTAATACGCCAGAGAGAGACCAAAGGATGATAGTAAATTCAATGGTGGTCAGAACAGAATTAATCATGCCACGTACAATAGTGACAGTGCTACTGATGAATTCACGAGCATCTTGTTCAATACGTTGGTCAATATTATCGGGTAGCTCTTTTTCGTATTTAAGACGATAGTATTTTTTATTTTCTAACCATCGTTTAACAAGGATTTTATTTAAGCTTTCCAACCAACGGATTTCAAATACTTGTTGCAAGAAATAATCGGCGATGGAGTGGATAACTTGTACTAATACTAAGAGAGCATTCAGTTTTGCAAAGAACCAAAACTTATCCGCATCTAATTCCTGCATCGAGCTATAAAGCCCATTGTAGAAAAAAGAATTGAGTACGCTGAAGCGTACTTCTAACAAAATCATGGTAAACAACACCAATAGCATAACGATGATTTTGATGCTGTTACGGCGATTAATCGAAGGGGATGCAATATGCCAAAACTTCTGACCGAATGTGGTGTGTTTGAGTGCCAGTGTCGTCACGCTAAAGCACACAATCACCCAGAAAAGTGCGGTCAAAATCCAGCTTAAACTTGAGTTAAGTTCAGTTTGCCAATTCATTGATTATCCATAAAGTAAAAAACGAAAAAGGGCGAAATGATTCGCCCTCGTATTGTGCGCTCAATTAAAACTCAACTTTCGTGTTGAAGATAAATTCACGTCCATAACCTAATGCAACAGGGATTAACGTGTTTGTTGCGTTACCAGAGGTGGATGGATAGTAAGTTTTATCTGCTAAGTTTTTACCGTTAAGTTGGAAAGAGACTTTCTTGCCAGAGATTTTGGTATCGTAAGCAATAAAGGCATCATATACCACGGCATGAGGCAATTTGTATGCTTTAGTGTAATCACTGTTATAAGCATGCCAAGAACCTAAATAACGAGCACCACCACCAACACGGATGTTACCAAAATCAAATTCACCTACGTTATAAGCTAAGAATAGAGAAGCTTGATGTTTTGGTACACCAGAAAGTTGTTGATTTACCGCATCAGGATAAAGTTCATTTTCAAGTGATTTTACCTTGGTGTATGTATAGTTAGCCGCTACACTTAGGTTATCAGTAACTTGACCATTAAGATCGAATTCTACACCGCGAGAACGTTGTTTGCCCACAATATTTAGTTGCGCACTTGAACCCGAACCAACGGCTTCAGCCACATTACGTTTGGTGATATTGAATAATGCAAGTGTCGCATTGAAGCCAGAGTTTTCGTATTTTGCACCAATTTCAAAAGATTTACCTTGTTCTGGTTTTAAATCGCCGCTAACAGGTGTTGCAACACTCATTTGTGGACGGAAAGACTCAGCGTAGTTAGCAAATGTCGCAATATGTGGCGTAAATTTATATACGGCACCTAATTGATACAATAATTTACCATCGTGCTGATCGGTATTTCCGGTTTTTGTTAGATTTTGACCTTTTTTACAGTTTGCTGCATTTAAGCAATGGCGTCCTGCAAATTGATCAAAGTACTCATAACGTAAACCACCCGTCATGATAAAGTTATCTGTAAAGTAGGCGGTATCTTGAATATAAACACCAACGGTTTTGAGATAGTTATATTGGTAGGCGTTGCCATTACCATTTTTATGTGCTGCAACAGGGCTGGTATATTTTGGATTATCAATATTAATATCTGAATTTGTAATACCTTTGTTATAAATCGGTCCAAGATCACGAATATTACGCATTGCATCAATACCGGCTACAAAGCGGTTAGCAATATCACCAATACCAAATTCACCGACAATATTTAATGTGCCACTATGAACACGCTGGTCACCTTGTTGCTGTTCAATCTCTCGGCGGGCTGTACGTGTTTTAACATTAACATTTGTAATACGAGCTTGATCGTAGAAATATTTGTAACGAGCATAGCTATAACCCGCATTTAATTTCCAACCATCACTTAATTTGTGTTCAATTTTAAAATCAATGTTATCGGTTTTTGCGGTTGTTTCATTATTTGGTTCATCTAAACGACGCGATACAGGAATATCCGGTAATGCATTAGTTGCCGTTAAAAGATTTGTACCACGATCAAATGGCTCAAGAATATCTTTGTGTTCATAAGAAAGAAGTACTTTAGTTTTATCATTTTCCCAAGAAAGAGATGGTGCGTAAGTCGTGTTTTTCACTTTGCCAAAATTACGCCAGTAGTCTTTTTCTTGTTTGTCATAGATAAAGCGGTAAGCAAAACCATTTCCTAAACCACCAGTGAAATCTAATTGCGTTCCCCACAGGCTATGATTACCTAAGGTTCCGCCAACGACATAACGTGGCGTTTGTTGTGGTTTTTTAGTAATGATATTAACCACACCACCAGGATCTTGAATACCATAAAGTACAGATGCAGGTCCTTTTAAAACTTCAACGGTTTCAGTTGTTGCGCTAAAGTTCTTAGCTGGGCCAGCTTGTAAACCGTTACGCATAATTGAGTTGTCACGGTTTCCACCAAAACCACGTTTTTGAATGGAGTCAAACATGCCACCTAGCGTATTCGCTTGGCTCACACCACTGACGTTATAAAGCGCATCAATGAGTGATTCAGGTTTACGATCTTCTAATAATTTAGTCGAAAGGATATTGACAGTATTTGGCGTATCGAATACAGGCACTTCAGCTTTTGATACGACGGATGTCCCTGTCGTTTGATAACCATTTTGTTTAATACCCGTATCTTGAACGTTAATTTGCTCAAGTGTCTCGGTGTTTGTATTTGCGGCTTGCTCAGTCTCCGCAAAAGTAGACGCGGAGAAACTCGCCAAAAGTGCGGTTGAAATAAGAC
>CAKVVS010000084.1:0-6129 GCA_934834395.1 Parahaemophilus parainfluenzae
AAGTAGTGGCTAACCGTGCTCACGTTTTACATGGTGGTAAATTAGGTGAAAAATCATTCATCCATCCAAATGATGATGTGAACAAATCCCAATCTTCAAATGATACTTTCCCAACTGCAATGCACATTGCGGCATACAAAAAAGTAGTTGAACACACCATTCCTTGTGTAGAACGTTTACAAAAAACTTTCGCTAAAAAATCAGCGGAATTTAAAGATGTGGTAAAAATTGGCCGTACTCACTTAATGGATGCAACCCCATTAACATTAGGTCAAGAATTCTCTGCTTATGCAGCACAATTAGATTTCGGTTTACGTGCACTCAGAAACACCCTTCCACACTTAAGTCAATTAGCACTTGGTGGTACTGCAGTAGGTACAGGTTTGAACACACCAAAAGGCTATGATGTGAAAGTAGCAGATTACATTGCAAAATTCACTGGCTTACCATTTGTGACTGCAGAAAACAAATTTGAAGCGTTAGCCGCACACGATGCGATTGTGGAAACTCACGGTGCAATTAAACAATTAGCGATGAGCTTATTCAAAATTGCAAACGACATTCGTTTATTAGCATCAGGCCCTCGTTCTGGTATCGGTGAAATTTTAATTCCTGAAAATGAACCAGGCTCTTCAATCATGCCGGGTAAAGTAAACCCAACTCAATGTGAAGCATTAACCATGGTATGTGCACAAGTATTCGGTAACGATACCACTATCTCTTTGTTGGCTCACAAGGTCACTTCCAATTAAACGTATTTAATCCTGTCATGGTGGCGAATTTCTTACAATCTGCACAATTATTGGGTGATGCTTGCGTATCATTTGATGAACACTGTGCAACCGGTATTCAACCAAACTACCCACGCATTAAACAACAATTGGAAAATTCATTGATGTTAGTAACCGCACTTAATACCCATATCGGTTACGAAAATGCAGCGAAAATTGCGAAAACTGCACACAAAAACGGTACAACCCTACGTGAAGAAGCGATTAACTTAGGCTTAGTTTCAGCCGAAGATTTCGACAAATGGGTTCGTCCAGAAGATATGGTGGGTAGCTTAAAATAAACTCCCCCAATAATTTGATGTCAAAGGCAGGTATTCCTGCCTTTTTATTTGTTTTTTTAAAGGGCTTTTTTGTTATAATCACGGCAATATTTTTGACATGAAAAAAAACTATGAAACTGAAATTTATTATTGCTGCCATTTCAGCCTTATTTTCCACCGCACTTTTTGCCCAATGGCAACCGGTCGGCAATGCTGAATACACATGGGGGCCATTCCATGTTTATACTGTCGGCTTATATTCTGAAACGGGTTCCTATGAAAAAAATGAACGTCCGTTAATGTTTTCGATTAAATATGAAAAACCAGTAGAAGGAAAAAATTTCGCCATTGCTTTAACTAAAGAAATGGAAGCCCAAAACTTAAGTAAAGATGACACCACCGCATGGCTGAAAAAAATGCAGGAAATCTTTCCTGATTTTTCACCAAGCGACATCTTAAATTTTGTTGCCTTAGCGGATAAAGGCTATTTTGTGTTAAATGACACCGTGTTAGATCACGAATTCGATCAAAAATTTACACAAGCGTTTATTGATGTGTGGCTTTCAGATAAAAGTAGTTTTATCAAATTACAACCGCAATTATTAGGTAAAGAAAAACCGGCTCACGATAGCAAAGAATTTCAACATCAACCGGCTAGCGAGCCTTTTGATGAAGAAAATACGATGCCGGAATTACCACCGAATTACGATTTTAAACAAGACGCCAAAGGATAAACAACAAGGGCGAACATGATATGGTTCGCCCTTTTCTTTTATTGTTTCACTTGCTGTTCTAAAAACAAGATCATCTGCAAGGCAATATCAATGCCACTGGTTTTCTCAATCATTTCTAAACCCGGGCTAGCATTCACTTCAAGCACTAATAAACCTTCTTTTGAACGAATCAAATCAACACCGGCTACCACAAGCCCTAAAGCTTTAGTCGCACGAATAGCGATGGATTTTTCATCTTCGGTAAGTTTAACTTTTTCTGCTGTGCCACCACGGTGAAAATTCGCACGAAACTCGCCGTCTTGCCCCATACGTTGCATAGTAGCGACGACTTTATCACCGATCACAAAACAGCGAATATCTGTCCCTTTTGCCTCTTCGACAAAATCTTGTAACAAGACAGGGACATTCGCATCTTTTAACATTTCTAAAATACTAACCGCACTTTGTGGACGTTCGGCTAAAATCACGCCAATACCTTGTGATCCTTTTAAGGTTTTAATAATCATTGGGGCGGTTGTTTGCTTAATGGCTTGCTTCGGCTCAACTTCACAACCTGATAAAACTGAATTCGGTACTGCAATGCCCTGCTCTAATAACATCTGCAAACTACGCCATTTATCGCGAGCAGCTAAAAATGCCTGTTCTTTATTAAGGCAATAGACGCCTTTTCCTTGAAAATGACGCAATACCGCACAGCCCATTTGGGTACTTGTCGTCCCAAAGCGTGGTAACACCGCATCATAATCAGGCAATAAATAGGGCTCACTTTCTGCATTTTGTTGATAATACAAAGAAAAGTGCGGTTGATTTTTGTCGAGTTTTAAAATGCAACGATTAGGATCCAAAATATCCATTTGATGCCCGCAACTTTCCGCTGCTTCTTTTAAACGCTGGCAGCTATAAAGGCGAGGCTCACGGCAAAGCATCAATAATTTCATTCAGTTATATCCTTAGGAAAAGAGGAGTTGATATATTACACCAATCACAATAATCCTGAAAAATGATTTCTGCTTTTGTGGAAATAGAGTAGAATTAGCGGGAGTTCTTATTTAAATAAAAGGAAAATTTTATGTTCGTAGTTATTTTTGGTCGTCCAGGCTGCCCTTATTGTGTACGTGCAAAAAACCTTGCTGAAAAATTAAAAGGTGAAGTAGCGGATTTCGATTATCGCTATGTAGATATTATCGCTGAAGGCATTTCTAAAGCAGATTTATCAAAATCTGTCGGTAAAGAAGTGGAAACTGTGCCACAAATCTTTATCGATGAAAAACCAATCGGCGGTTGCACTGATTTCGAAGCATTAATGAAAGAACAATTTAACGTTGTTGCTTAATTTTTGCTAAAAACATAAAAGTGCGGTTAATTTCAACCGCACTTTTTTATTTCATCTTAGTTAATTTGCAACAAAATCGACCAATCCCACTCCGTTTCATTCAAACGATATTGTTCCTTTAACGCGGGTCCACAAGAGTTAGAACCTACCCCACTCATTTTGTAATCCACACACAAGATCGTACTGCCACTTTTTTCCAAATCATATTGGTGCTTTTTACTGCCCAATTCGTCTTGAGAATAAGGGGAAACATTCATGCTAAAAGGCGTATGACTTTGCACAGTAAAGCAATCAGCCGAATTTACCACCTTCACTTCACGACAACCATAGTGACTGCCATTTTCTTGTGGTTTTAAATAAGGCACATGATTGCTTTCTGGCGTTGTCTTATAACGACCGAAAGCCGTGGTATGATATTTATCCAGATAACTTTCTGTTGGGCCATAGCCTATATAATCTACTTTATTAAAGGCTTGATTAAGGAAAAAACGCAAACCAAAGCGAGGTAAGAATGGCAAGTGCGGTTGTTTTTCAGCATGAATATTGATGCAAAGTAATCCATTTTGTTCAATACGATACACCACATTCAATGTCAATATTCGTGCTTTTGATACGGCGACCAATCCTAATTTAAAGGTAATTTCAACCGCACTTTCCTGCTCGGTTAAACGGTAATTATAAACACGGCTCGTCGCACAATCGTAACCTGCAGCAAGCCAATGTGCTTTCATTAAACTATCGTTATCCAAAGGCGCTCGCCAAATATTGAAATCGGTAGGTTGATTCAACCAAGGCTCGCCATCTTTACTAATTTGTTGAATAGTGCCTTTATATTGATCAAACTGGTATTCAATATCTGAAACTTTAACTGAAATTAAATTGGCATATTCTGAAACAGAAATCGATTGATAATTTGGTTTGAGTTCATTTGTGGATAATTGTGATTGCTCCGACAAAATAATCTGATCAAATCCCAAACTATGTCCTTGAGGAATTAAACCTGTTTCTGTTTTTTGATGATAGGTCAAGGTCAACATTTGTAATGAACCGTTACTTGTTGGCAATGTTAAAGGCAAAAGTGCGGTTGATTTTGGCACAATGTTTAAATCATCTATTTGGCCTTCTTGTATAACAGCAAAATCTTCGGTGATTTGATAATGAATCGAAATAGCCTCTGCCGCATCCGTAAAATCCAAATAATTTTTGAGTTCAATATGACCATTTTTTAAGATAGCACGAAGTGGACGATACACATTTTTGTATTCCAACAAATTGCTTTGAATTTGGCGGTCTGCCGTGACTAATCCATCAGCACAGAAATTACCGTCATTCGGTGTATCATTAAAATCACCACCGTAGCCCATCTTCGCTGAATTTGGTAAATAAGGCGAATGATTGCACCACTCCCACACAAAGCCACCACAAGCGCCAGCGTGTCGTTCCATGGCTTGGAAATAATCTTCTGTATCTCCGCAAGAATTCCCCATCGCATGCAAATATTCGCAGAAAAGATATGGCTTTTGATTTTTAGCATCAGCAAAATAAGCATCCAATTCTTCCGTACTGGTATACATTTCGCTATGAAAATCTAAATTGGATGTGTCATTTTGATGCGCTGAATGTTGAAAGATCGCATTTTCATAATGCACTAAGCGACTTGGATCGCGCTGTTTCACCCAAGCTGCGGCTTGCTCAAAATTCTCACCGTAACCACTTTCATTTCCCAATGACCAAATCACAACAGAAGGCCGATTTTTATCTCGCTCAACATTGGCATAAGTGCGGTCTAAAATGGCTTGATTAAATTCAGGACTTCGAGCCATATAGCAATAATTGTCGATTGTTTTTTGACGAATTGTGTCATGATCAATCTCTGTTTTTACCCCTAACAAAATGCTTGTTTCTGGCGACTCTACATAAACCGCATTCGTGCCGTGAGATTCAATATCACTTTCCGCAATCACATAAAAACCATATTCATCACACAATTCAGTAAACCAAGGTGCATTAGGATAATGCGCTGTACGAATGGCATTAAAATTATGCTGTTTCATTAAGCGTAACTCTTGCAACGCTTGTTCTCGACTAATGACATAACCCGTTTTCGGATCACTATCATGGCGATTAACACCTTTAAATTTTATCGCTTGTCCGTTAAATAACATTACACCATTCTTCACTTCAATATGACGCAAGCCGACTTTTTGGCAAATCACTTCAGAGCCATATCGCAAAATCAACGTGTATAAACGAGGGTTCTCCGCATGCCATAATTGTGCATTTTCAATTTCAGCATGAAATGCATGCCCTTTTTGTTCAGTTATCAATTTGCCTTGAGGATCAAATAATTGCCAAGAGATAGGTTGTTCACTTCCAACAAACTGACAGGCCACATGTAATTGAGCCTTGGTAAGTTCTTGATTAAATTGTGTTTGAATGAAAAAATCTTGTAAGTAATTTTTTTCTCGCGCTAACAGATAAACATCTCGGAAAATACCAGACATTCGGAATTTGTCTTGGTCTTCCAAATAACTGCCATCACACCATTTCAACACTAAAACATGTAAGTGGTTTTTCCCTTGTTGCAAAAAGTCAGTGATATCAAATTCACTGGTGCAATGACTAATTTGGCTATAGCCTGCAAATTGTTGATTCACATAGACAAATAAGCAGCTGTCTACCCCTTCAAAATTTAAGAGATACCGTTTTTCTGGATTGATTTCAACATTAAAAACGCGGTGATACAAACCACAAGGATTTTCAATGGGCACATAAGGCGGATCAAAAGGGAAAGGATAATTTACGTTGGTATATTGATGATTATCATAACCATGATTTTGCCAATTAGAAGGAACAGGGATTTTATCTGTAAAGGAAAAATGAAGGAAATCTTGAGGCAAGTGAGTATAGCTTTCAAAATAAGCAGAATCCCATTCGCCATTTAGTAAGGTAAAGTAAGGTGAAAATTCTCGTGTCTTTTTGATCGCACTTTCTGTTGAAGAAAAAGGAAT
>CAKVVS010000085.1:0-6108 GCA_934834395.1 Parahaemophilus parainfluenzae
ATTCAAACGCTTCCGTGGACGCGAACCTCAATTAGACGCATTGCTCCGCCATAAAGGCATTGCGAACTAATAACTAAAAAAGAGCGGTCAAATTTTTGACCGTTTTTTATTTTTCTAATATGCAGAAAATAAAAAAGCCCTCGGTAATCCGAAGGCTTTTATTTTTACTATCGTAATAAAAATTAGCGACGTAAACCTAAACGAGCGATAGTGCTTTGGTATAAAGCAAGATCAGTACGTTTTAAGTAGTCTAAAAGTTTACGACGACGAGAAACCATACGTAATAAACCACGACGACCATGGTGGTCTTTTTTGTGCTCAGCAAAGTGAGCTTGTAAGTGGTTGATTTGTGCAGTTAATAATGCGATTTGAACTTCAGAAGAACCAGTATCTTTCGCATCGCGACCAAATTCAGCAACGATTGCTGCTTTTTTTTCAGTACTTAGAGACATTTTTTACTCCTAAAAGGTAGTGTTATTAATACATCATTCGCCGATCTCTAACTCAGCGATGACAAGGAGCCTGAATTTTAACGATTGAGCAGGATAAAGGCAAGCTTTATTCTACTCATTCCTTAATAAATTAATCTTTCAGCGCTTTAATTTTTTCAATTACGTTCGTGGTTGAACAACCATTTTCGAAATTCAATACACGAACATCGCCACCATTCGCCCACACTTCTTTGCTGCCTGCAATCTCTTCAGGTTTGTAATCGCCACCTTTTACTAATAAATCCGGTAAAATCTCACCGATTAAACGTTGCGGCGTATCTTCATCAAAAGAAACCACCCAATCCACTGACGCTAAGCCTGCCAATACTGCCATACGTGCATTCAGATTGTTAATTGGACGACTTTCACCTTTTAAGCGTTTGACTGAATCATCCGTATTTACGGCAACAATTAAACGGTCACCAAGTTTGCGAGCATTTTCTAAGTAAGACACATGGCCTGGATGAAGAATGTCAAAACAACCGTTTGTCATCACAATTTTCTCACCGCGTGCTTTAGCATGAGCTACCGCAGTTTTTAATTGGCTTTCTGACATAATGCCGAAGCCGGTTTCAGAACGACCATGGATTGCATTCTCTAATTCCACAGTAGAAACCGTTGATGTACCCAATTTACCGACCACAATACCTGCCGCCACATTGGCTAAATAGCAAGATTCTTCAAAAGAACGACCATCTGCAAGTGCAGTAGCTAAGACACTGATTACCGTATCACCTGCCCCCGTTACATCAAACACTTCTTTGGCAACGGTTGGCAAATGGAAAGGCTCTTGATTTGGACGAAGTAATGTCATACCTTTTTCAGAACGCGTCACTAAAAGTGCGGTCAATTCGATGTCTGAAATTAATTTTAAACCTTTCTCAATGATTTCTTCTTCAGAATCACACTTACCTACCACCGCTTCAAATTCTGACATATTTGGCGTCAGTAAAGTCGCACCACGATAACGCTCAAAATCTGTGCCTTTTGGATCGATCAAGACTGGTACGTTTGCTTTGCATGCAATTTGAATCATTTTTTGCACATCTTTTAACGTGCCTTTACCATAATCAGAAAGCACTAACGCACCAAAGTTTTTCACTTCCGATTCTAATTTCGCAAGCAACTCATGACATTCAACGTTTTGAAAATCTTCTTCAAAATCCAAACGAAGTAATTGTTGGTGACGAGACAAAATACGTAATTTCGTAATGGTTGGGTGAGTATCCAATGCCACAAAATTACAATCAATTTTTTGATGTTGTAATAAATTGGTTAAGGCTGTGCCTGTTTCATCTTGACCAATTAAACCTAAAATTTGCACAGGGACATTAAGAGAAGCAATATTCATTGCCACGTTTGCTGCACCACCTGCACGCTCTTCATTATCTTGTACACGAACCACAGGAACCGGTGCTTCCGGCGAAATACGATTAGTCGCACCAAACCAGTAACGATCAAGCATTACATCGCCTAACACTAATACTTTTGCTTGATTAAAATTGGCAGAATATTGAGCCATTTTGAAATCTCTCTGTTGGAATAATAAAAATTTGGCGCAATTTTACCACAACTCAAATTTGCGATAAACTACACGCCGAACTAACCAGAAAAGAATTATGAAAAACGAAAAACTCCCTCAATTTCAACCGCACTTTCTAGCCCCTAAATACTGGGGATTTTGGCTTGGTGTGGCGATTTGGCGAAGCCTTTTGTTACTTCCCTATCCAATTCTACGTCATATCGGCAATGTCTTAGGCTGGCTTTTCTCAAAATTAAAAGTGGGAAAACGTCGTGCCGCGATTGCTCGCCGAAATCTTGAGCTCTGCTTCCCAAAAATGCCTGAGCAAGAACGTGAAGCCATTTTGCAAGAAAACTTACGTGCCGTTGGGATGGCGATTATTGAAACCGGCATGGCATGGTTTTGGTCTGATGCTCGCATCAAAAAATGGTCAAAAATTGAAGGGTTAAATTATTTAAAAGAAAACGCTCAAGACGGCATCATATTTGTAGGCGTCCATTTTCTTACGCTTGAGTTAGGCGCGCGTATTGTGGGCTTACATCATCCTGGCGTAGGTGTTTATCGTCCAAATGACAATCCTGTATTGGATTGGTTACAAATCAAAGGTCGCTTACGTTCAAACAAAGACATGCTGAATCGAAAAGATCTGCGAGGCATGCTCAAAGCCTTACGTAAAGGTGAAACCATTTGGTATGCGCCCGATCACGATTACGGTAGAAAAAATGCGGTATTTGTGCCTTTCTTTGCAGTAAAAGAAGCCGCAACTACGACAGGCAGTTATTATCTGCTTAAATCTGCACCAAATTGTAAAGTTGTCCCTTTTGCTCCATTGCGTAATAAAGACGGCTCAGGTTATACAGTCAGTATTTCTCCACCAGTGGATTTTTCCGATCTTTCAGATGAAACAGCAATCGCTGCAAGAATGAATAAAGTTGTGGAAAAAGAAATCTTAAAAGGCGTGGAACAATACATGTGGTTACACCGCCGATTTAAAACGCGTCCAACTGAAGATGAACCAAGTTTGTATTCATAAGTGCGGTTAATTTCTCATCTATTTTTGAGCATAAAAACGACATATAGAAAAATAAGGAAAATTTCCTTATTTTTTTCTTGATCTTTATATAATTAAATATATAATGAACTCGTTTTAAGGTTTTAGATAGTAAACTTGTGTTATTACAGACACACTACTGGCTAGTGCATTCCCCCCACTCCTTTTGCACTAGCCATTTTTTTTGAAATCTCTTACCATATCTCACCTTTTTCCTTTTTCTCAAAAAATAATGAATAATCTAGAACTTGAACGTTTACTAAACGAAAAACTTAGCACAGACAGAATAAATGATTACGCCCCTAACGGTTTGCAAGTAGAAGGCAAATCAGAGATCAAAAAGATCATCACGGGTGTCACCGCAAGCCAAGCTTTGATTGATTATGCCGTTGCACAACAAGCTGATGCGCTACTTGTCCACCACGGTTATTTTTGGAAAAGTGAAAATCCATGTATTCGCGGCATGAAAGGTAAACGCATCAAAACCTTGCTTGTGAATGATATCAATTTATATGGCTACCACTTGCCTTTGGATGTCCATCCAGAATTAGGTAACAATGCAAAACTTGCTCAGTTATTAGGGATTAGCGATCTTCAACCTTTAGAAAATAGCTCAACCAGCATTCCTGTTTGGGGAATGTTAAAAGATCCCGTTACCGCTGAAGAATTTGCGCATCGTATTGAACAAGTACTTCACCGTAAACCGTTAATTTGCACGGAAAACGGACCGCACTTAATCCGTAAAGTAGGCATTTGTACCGGTGGCGGACAAGGCTATATTGATTTAGCCGCAGCACAAGGTTGTGATGCCTTTATTACAGGCGAGGTTTCGGAGCAAACAATTCACTCAGCTCGTGAACAAGGTATTCATTTCTTTGCGGCTGGTCACCATGCAACAGAACGCTACGGCATTAAGGCATTAGGTGAATGGCTAGCAGCTGAATATGGCTTGGATGTAGAATTTAAAGATATTGATAATCCAGCCTAACTGGTACAAAGTGTGATTGATTGCCAAAAGCACACAAAACAAGTATAATCTCGTCGATTTTTTAACTCAAACATAGGAAAAAATATGGGTTTCTTAACTGGTAAACGTATTTTAGTAACAGGTCTTGCAAGCAACCGTTCTATCGCTTACGGGATCGCAAAAGCAATGAAAGAACAAGGTGCTGAACTTGCTTTCACTTATTTAAACGATAAATTACAACCGCGCGTAGAAGAATTTGCAAAAGAATTTGGTTCTGACATCGTCCTTCCTTTAGACGTAGCGACCGATGAAAGCATCCAAAATTGCTTTGCAGAATTAAGCAAACGTTGGGAAAAATTTGATGGTTTCGTACACGCTATTGCATTCGCACCAGGCGATCAATTAGATGGTGATTACGTAAACGCAGCAACTCGTGAAGGCTACCGTATCGCTCATGACATCAGTGCATTCAGCTTTGTTGCTATGGCACAAGCGGCACGTCCTTACTTAAATCCAAATGCAGCGTTATTAACCCTTTCTTACTTAGGAGCAGAGCGCGCAATTCCTAACTACAACGTGATGTGTTTAGCGAAAGCGTCTCTTGAAGCGGCAACTCGTGTAATGGCGGCTGATTTAGGTAAAGAAGGTATTCGTGTGAATGCAATTTCTGCAGGTCCAATCCGTACTTTAGCGGCATCCGGTATTAAAAACTTCAAGAAAATGTTTGCTACATTCGAGAAAACCGCAGCATTACGCCGCACTGTCACTATCGAAGATGTGGGTAACTCTGCAGCATTCTTATGCTCCGATTTAGCATCTGGTATTACTGGTGAAATCGTTCACGTAGATGCAGGTTTCAGCATCACCGCAATGGGCGAATTAGGCGAAGAATAATTTTTCGTACAATCTATTTTTAGGCAGGCTTTTCAGTCTGCCTTTTCTCTTTTTTTAAATATAACTATGTTCCAAGATAATCCACTACTCGCACAACTTAAGCAACAAATCCACGATAGCAAAGAACACGTTGAAGGCGTGGTAAAAAGTACTGATAAAGCTTATGGTTTTTTAGAGTGCGATAAAAAAAGCTACTTTATTGCCCCCCCTGCAATGAAAAAAGTGATGCATGGTGACAAAATCAAAGCCACCATTGAAAAGCAAGGCGATAAAGAGCAAGCTGAACCTGAAGAATTAATTGAGCCAATGCTCACGCGCTTTATTGCCAAAGTGCGGTTCAATAAAGACAAGAAATTGCAAGTTTTGGTTGATCATCCAAGTATCAACCAACCCATTGGTGCGCAACAAGCCAAATCCGTCAAAGAAGAATTACAAGAAGACGACTGGGTTGTCGCAAATTTGAAAACGCACCCATTACGTGATGATCGCTTTTTCTATGCCACCATCAATCAATTTATCTGCCGTGCTGATGATGAATTAGCTCCTTGGTGGGTGACATTGGCACGTCATGAGCAATCTCGTCATCCGGTACAAGGTGCAGAAAGCTATGAGATGTTAGATCAACAAACTCGTGAAGATCTGACCGCACTTCATTTTGTCACCATTGACTCTGAAAGCACACAGGATATGGACGATGCCCTTTACATCGAACCTATCGAGCAAAATGGTACACAAAGCGGCTGGCGATTAGTCGTTGCCATTGCTGATCCAACAGCTTACATTGCATTAGATTCACAAATTGAAAAAGATGCGAAACAGCGTTGTTTTACCAATTATTTGCCTGGCTTCAACATTCCTATGTTGCCTCGTGAATTATCTGATGAATTATGTTCATTAATGGCAAATGAAACTCGTCCTGCATTAGTGTGTTACATTGAAACAGATCTTGTCGGTAACATCACAGCGAAACCACGTTTTGTGTCCGCTTATGTGCAATCTAAAGCAAAATTAGTCTATAACAAGATCTCAGATTATTTAGAACAAGTACCGGATGCATGGCAACCGGAAACACCTGAAATTGCCCAGCAAATTGATTGGTTACATCAATTTACTCAAGCGCGTATTCAATGGCGTAAAACCCATTCATTGTTATTTAAAGAGAAACCGGACTACTCCTTTATTC
>CAKVVS010000086.1:0-6102 GCA_934834395.1 Parahaemophilus parainfluenzae
GCTTCGACCGGCAAAATCTCGATGAGCCACGATAAAATCCTAAAATATTCGATAAATTAAACTTAGAGTATAAAAAACGCTTAATTCTACTGAAAAACTGTGCATTTTTCTAGGGAATTTTTGCTAACTCAAATCCAATGGATCTACGTCTAAAATTAACCGTACTTGAGAAGACTTTATCAACTCTGGGGAATATCGACTCAATGCCGCCTGTAATTGTTTTCGAGAGACGTGTTGTAATAGTAACTGCCAACGATACTGCCCCGCTTTTTTGCTGAACGGTGCGGGAATCGGTCCCAACACTTGCAAGCCTTCAATTTTTTGTTCATAGAAGAAAGACGCTAATTGCGACAATGCATTTTCCGCCTCTTCAGAATGACGACATTGAGCTTTAAACAATGCCTGGAAACTAAATGGAGGCAAGCCCATATTATGGCGTAGCTTCAAGGTTTCTTCTGCAAAGGCTTGATAGCCTTTTTCAAGCAAGGTGGTTAATAACGGATGATCCGGATAATGTGTCTGCAAAACCACTTCGCCCTGTTTTTCGGCTCTGCCTGAGCGCCCTGCCACTTGCACATAAAGCTGCGCTAAACGTTCTTCGGCTCTGAAATCAAGGGAAAATAAGGCATTATCTACATTCACTAAAGCAACCAACGTGACATTCGGGAAATGATGTCCTTTGGCTAACATTTGTGTGCCAATTAAAATCTGACTTTTACCTTGCTGAATATCCTCTAAATAACCTTCAAGCTTGCCTTTTCGCGCGGTGCTATCACGATCGATACGTGCAATATTATATTGAGGAAAACGTGCTTTTAAGGTTTCTTCTAACTGTTCTGTGCCTAAACCCGTTGTGACTAAATGCGTTGAACCACAATGGCCACATTGCATCGGCACTGTTTTTTGTGCACCACAATGATGACAGCGTAAAACACGCTGATGTTGATGGTAGGTATAAGGTTTTTCGCAATGATGACATTCATCAATCCAGCCACATTCATGACATAACAATACGGGGGCGAATCCACGTCGATTAAGGAATAACAATACTTGGTTGCCTTTTTCTAAGTGTTCTTGCATACGTTGCAATAGCGGTTCCGATAAGCCGTTTTGAATTCGTTGATGTTTTAAATCAATCACAAACTGGCGAAGTGCGGTTGCATTTCCAGCCCTTTTTGATAGCACCAAATGATGATATTTACCATTTTGTACGTTATTCACACTTTCCAAACTTGGTGTGGCAGAACCTAATAAGATAGGAATATTGAGCTTTTGAGCAAGCACAATGCCTAAATCACGCGCATGATAACGCCAACCATCTTGCTGTTTAAACGAACCATCATGCTCTTCATCTAAAATGATTAAGCCGAGATCTGAAAACTGGGTGAAAAGCGCGGATCTCGTACCAATCACGATTGCACTCTGTCCTGTTCTTGCTCGCTCCCAAACATTTAAGCGCTGCGTATCATTCAAGTTGGAATGCAATACATCAATTTCTACATTAAAGCGAGCTTGGAACCGTCTCACGGTCTGAGGGGTAAGCCCAATTTCCGGTACAAGAACCAAAACCTGTTTGCCTTTCTTTAAGACTTCTTCAATGTATTGCAGATAGATTTCAGTTTTGCCCGAACCGGTCACGCCCTCTAACAACCACACATTAAAGCCTTCTTGGAAAAGCAACTGGCTAAATGCAAGGGCTTGTTGCTTGTTTAAGGTCAATCGGTTATCAAGATTAACTAAAGGATTATCCCCTAGAGCTTGTTGCCAACTTTTTTGTTCAGTAGGCACAATAATCTCTTCCACATAATCTTTGCCTTTAAGGGCTGACCAAATTGCGGAACTGATTTCATTGTTACCTTTTTCTAAATCTTGCATTAGCAATAAATTTAAGGCTTCAATTTGTTTTTTAGCGCGTTTTAGCTCGCCTGATTCTAATGCTTGTTTTCCAAGTTCCGTAATACGCCAAAAAGTGCGGTCATTTTTAACCGCACTTTCACCATTGCGGAGTTTGACTGGCAACGCTTGAAACAACACATCGCCTAAGGCAGCGCGATAATAATTAGCGGACCAAGCCAACCAATCCCACGTTGTGGAATTAAAAAGTGAGTCAGCATCAAGCACATCAATAATCGGTTTTAACTTTTCTTTTGCGACATCCGAAGAAGCCGGCAAATCCACCACGATCCCGACTCGTTTTTGCGAACCAAAAGGCACCAACACTCGTCCACCAACGATTGGCGTCAAGTCGGGCGAATAGAGATAATCAAAAAATCGGGGAAGCGGTACGGCTAATGCAACTCGGACAATATTCATAACAAAAAACAATTAAAAATTTTCGCTATTATACGGGAATTAGGTGGAAAAATCCCACAACCTTGCCTTTTAGTGTATAATCGCCGCCAATTTTAATTGAGCGAATAAAAACCATGACAGAAGCGCAAAAAACCTTTGCTGATCAAAAACGTAAAACCGTTGAAACGGCTGAATTTACAGAAGATGGTCGTTATAAACGTAAAGTTCGTAGCTTTGTGTTGCGGACTGGTCGCTTAAGTGATTTTCAAAAAAATATGATGAACGATCACTGGGCTGATCTTGGATTAGATTATCAAAACGTCCCTTTTGATTTTGCTGCAATTTATGGCAATACGAATCCCGTTATATTAGAAATTGGCTTCGGGATGGGTAAATCTTTAGTGGATATGGCTGAAGCGAATCCTGATAAAAATTATCTTGGTATTGAAGTGCACACGCCTGGTGTGGGTGCTTGTATTGCTTATGCGGTAGAAAAAGGCGTGAAAAACCTTCGTGTGATTTGCCATGATGCCACTGAAATTTTACGTGATTGTGTGAAAGATGGTGAATTAGGTGGTTTACAGCTTTTCTTCCCAGACCCTTGGCATAAAGCAAAACATCATAAACGCCGCATTGTTCAACCGCACTTTGTAGAGCAAGTCGTTCAAAAATTACAACCAAATGGCTTTATTCATATGGCAACGGACTGGGAAAACTATGCGGAACAAATGCTCGAAGTCCTTTCAGCCAATGAAAACTTAATCAATACTGCCGAACAAGATTATATTCCACGTCCTGATTTCCGCCCTCTCACAAAATTTGAGGCGCGCGGTCATCGCTTAGGTCACGGCGTGTGGGATTTATACTTTAAGAAAAAATAATCATCGAGATGATGACGATACCCATTACCTTAACATAGGAGAACATTGAAATGACAACTCGTAATCAACGTCAACGTAAAAAACTTCACTTAGCAGAATTCCAAGAATTAGGCTTTTTAGTGAATTGGCAATTTGCTGAAGGTACCAGCATCGAAACTATCGATGAAACCGTTGATCGTTTTATTGCTGAAGTGATTCAACCAAACGGCTTAGCTTATGAAGGTAGCGGCTATTTACATTGGGAAGGCTTAGTTTGCTTAGAAAAAATCGGTAAATGCGATGAAAGCCATCGCCAATTAGTGCAAAAATGGTTAGAAGAGAATAAATTGCAACAAATCGAAATCAGCGAATTATTCGATATTTGGTGGGATTACCCAACCAAAAACGCATAATGTTTTAAATATTTTTAAGGGCGGGCTTTCCGCCCTATTTAATAATCATTTTCACTTATATTTTAACAATTTATTTACACTAATGACATATTTTAAAAATATCATTGATCTATCTCAACAAAAGTGTATATTTCTTAAAAACTACTCCTTTTAGGTAGTTACTATTTTTTTATTAGCACTAGATAATGCATCCCTTGAAAATACCGAACTTTAAAGAAAAATATGGCGATTGAAAATCCTTCTCGCAGACAATTATTACGTGGGCAATTTTTACAATCGTTACATTCTGAAAGCGCTAAAATTCAAGGTATTAATGCTATACGTCCACCTTGGTCAATTAACGAAGCAGACTTTACGGATAAATGTACCCGCTGTGGTGATTGCATACTGGTATGTGAAACCCAAATTATTGTAAAAGGTGATGGTGGCTTTCCTGAAATACAATTTGACAAGGGCGAGTGCACTTTCTGTCAAAAATGTGTTTTAGTCTGTGAACAACCGATTTTTCGTTCATTAGAAGAAGAGCCTTGGGCACATAAAGTTGAAATTACAACGCAATGTCTCACAGAAAATCGAGTGGAATGTCGAAGTTGCCAAGATAGCTGTCCGATGAATGCCATCCGTTTTCGATTACAGCTTGGTGGTGTGGCAAAACCCATTTTAGATTTAGAAAGCTGTAATGGTTGTGGTGCTTGCCTAAGTGTTTGCCCGACAAAAGCAATAAAAATTTTTAATATTGAAACAAATATCGATGAGTCAATTTAGCGAAAATGAGAACTGGTATGTATGCAGCATTGTTGTGCAAGCCAGACCAGAAAAACTTAACCAAATCAAAGAAGCCATTTTAGCGATTCCAACCGCTGAGATTCATGGCGAAAAATCTGATGAAGGCAAATTGGTGGTCACCCTTGAAAGTAACCGTCAATTAGCATTAGCGGATCTTATGGATGAAATTAAAGATATCCCAGGAGTAATTGTCGTTTCTTTAATTTCTAATTACTTAGATGAAAAATAAATAATTTAGGTATACATGCCATTTTGTATATTCTAAAAAAATTCAACAACGAGTGGGGAAAACTATGGAACTTAATCGTAGAGATTTTATGAAAGCCAATGCTGCGCTTGCAGCAGCAGCGGCTGCCGGTATGACCATCCCTGTTAAACAGGTTGATGCGGCAGAAGATATGGGCATCAAATGGGATAAAGCGCCATGTCGTTTCTGTGGTACAGGATGTAGCGTATTGGTAGGAACCAAAGATGGTCGAGTTGTCGCAACTCAAGGTGACCCAGATGCAGAGGTAAACCGTGGTTTAAACTGTATCAAAGGTTACTTCCTTTCTAAAATCATGTACGGTGCAGACCGTGTACAAACTCCGTTATTACGTATGAAAGATGGTAAATTCCATAAAGAAGGTGACTTTACACCCGTTTCTTGGGATCAAGCTTTCACTATCATGGCGGAAAAAATCAAAGACATCTTGAAGAAAAAAGAACCAAATGCTGTTGGGATGTTCTCTTCCGGTCAAACAACCATCTACGAAGGTTACGCAAAAGTAAAACTTTGGAAAGCTGGTTTCCGTTCTAATACTATCGACCCGAATGCTCGTCACTGTATGGCGTCTGCAGCGGTTGCGTTTATGCGTACATTTGGTATGGATGAACCAATGGGTTGCTATAACGATATTGAGAAAACCGATGCATTTGTGCTTTGGGGTTCAAACATGGCGGAAATGCACCCAATTTTATGGTCTCGTATTTCTGACCGTCGTCTTTCTTCTGATAATGTGAAAGTGGTGGTTATGTCAACATTCGAACACCGTTCGTTTGAATTAGCTGATGTGCCTATCGTATTTAATCCACATGCAGACCTTGCAATCCTTAACTACATTGCAAACTACATTATCCAAAACGATAAAGTAAACTGGGACTTCGTTAATAAACATACTAAATTCAAACGTGGTGAAACTGATATCGGTTATGGTCTACGTCCAGAACACCCACTTGAAGTTGCAGCGAAAAACCGTAAAACTGCAGGTAAAATGTATGACTCTGACTTCGAAGAATTCAAGAAAATCGTTGCACCTTATACATTAGACGAAGCACACCGTATTTCTGGTGTACCAAAAGATCAGCTTGAAACCCTCGCGAAAATGTACGCGGATCCAGAACAGAACTTAGTATCTTACTGGACAATGGGCGCTAACCAACACACTCGTGCTGTATGGGTTAACCATATGATCTATAACGTACACTTATTAACCGGTAAAATTTCTAAACCAGGTTGTGGTCCGTTCTCATTAACTGGTCAACCTTCAGCTTGTGGTACAGCGCGTGAAGTTGGTACTTTCGTTCACCGTTTACCAGCGGACATGGTGGTAACCAATCCTAAACACGTTGAAATCACTGAGAAAAAATGGAAATTACCAAAAGGTACCATTCCAACTGTTCCTGGATACGCAGCTGTGCAACAAAGTCGTGCATTAAAAGATGGTAAATTAAACTTCTTATGGCAACTTTGTACCAATAACATGCAAGGT
>CAKVVS010000087.1:0-6044 GCA_934834395.1 Parahaemophilus parainfluenzae
AACAAGTGTTTGATGAAGTGTGCCATATTCGCCGTAGCAAATTACCCGATCCAAAAGAATTTGGTAATGCGGGCAGTTTCTTCAAAAATCCTGTGGTGAGTGCAGAGCAATTTGCAAAAATCCAAAAACAGGTCGAAAATCTACCGCACTTTCGTTGTCTCTCTCTCGATTTACCCTTTCATGGAGAGAATAAAGCTGTTGCCGTTGAAGATTTTGAGCAAACCGCTCAGTGCCTTGAAGAACAAATTCAACATCTCATAAAAGATGAGCCTTATATCTTAATTGGTTATTCACTTGGTGGACGAATCGCACAATATTATGCACTGCAAGCTAGAGTGAAAATAGGGCATTTAAAGGCAGTCATTTTAGAAGGGGCAAATTTAGGTTTACAATCTGAACAAGAAAAACAAAGCCGTCTAGTCAATGACAACATGTGGGCTGAGCGTTTTTTCCATGAAAAGCCTGAAACCGTGCTCGAAGACTGGTATCAACAACCTGTCTTTTCTCATTTAAATGAACCGCAACGCAAAGCATTAATTGAAAAGCGAAAAGCCAATTGTGGGGCAAATATAGGCAATATGTTATTAGCCACTAGCCTTGCCAAACAGCCTGATTTTCGAGAGAAAGTGCGGTCAAGTTTGCTGCCATTTTTTTATTTTTGTGGTGAACGAGATCAAAAGTTTCGTCAAATGGCAGAGGATAATCAACTTGATTTAATGATTATTCCTGATGCAGGTCATAATACACATTTAGAAAACCCAACATATTTTGCTGAAAAAATCGAAAATATCGTATTAAAAATTGCTCAACCTTAAGGGAAATGCTAGGATTTAGCCCTTTCATTTTATTTGACTCTTAAGGAAGCAAAATGTCCTCACAACTTCGTAATGATCCATTTAAGGTTGCTTTAGCATCTATGGTGGGTACCGCAATTGAATTCTTCGATTATTATATCTATGCTGCTGCAGCAGTATTAGTTTTTAACACGCAATTCTTCCATAGTGGCGATCCGCTTTCAGATGATTTGCTTTCTCTTTCCACATTAGCCTTAGCGTTCTTTGCTCGTCCAATTGGCTCTGCTTTATTTGGCCACTTTGGTGACAAGATTGGTCGTAAGAAAACCTTGGTCGCCTCTTTGGTTTTAATGGGCGGATCGACGGTCGTTATCGGTTTATTGCCGACTTATTCTCAAATTGGTATTTGGGCACCGATTTTGTTATGTATTTGCCGAGTCGGTCAGGGTATTGGTCTTGGTGGTGAATGGGGCGGCGCTGCTTTAGTGGCAACAGAAAATGCGCCAGAAGGAAAACGTGCTTGGTATGGTACATTCCCTCAATTAGGTGCGCCAATAGGTTTATTTGTGGCTAATGCGACCTTCTTCTTAGTGAGCTATTTCTGGGGGCAACAAGCCCTTGTTGAGTGGGCATGGCGTATCCCGTTTGTTTCTTCTTTAGCCTTAGTTTTAGTTGGGTTGTATGTTCGTTTAACTTTACATGAGAGCCATGTCTTCGTTGAAGCGGAAGAAAAAGGGAAAAAATTAAAAGCACCAGTGAGTGTGGTATTCACTAAACACTTTAAACCAATGGTGATTGGTACATTTATCATGGTGGCAACCTATTCCTTGTTCTATATTATGACCGCCTTTGCTCAAGCGTATTCTCGTACACCGGCAACCCTTTCAGAAGCGGGCTATCCTATGGGGTTAGGCATTCCTGCCAATACCTTCACGGGATTACTTTTAATGAGTGCGATTGTTTTTGCGATTTTTATTAGTATTTCAGGTCTTTATGCAGATAAAATCGGTCGTCGCAAATGGTTAATTTGGACAACAGTCAGCATTTTAATTTTTGCATTATGTATGCCATTATTCCTTGGAAATGGTACACCGGCTTCTGTATTTGCTTTCTTAGTAATTGGTATGGCATTAATGGGCATGACATTTGGCCCAATGGCGGCGTTATTACCTGAATTATTCCCAACGGAAGTACGCTATTCTGGCGCTTCTTTAGCCTACAATATTGCATCCATTATCGGGGCAACCATTGCGGCAATGATTTCATTAAAAATCAATGCGCTCTATGGCTTAATGGGCGTGGGGATTTATTTAGCCATTAATGCATTCTTAACCTTGTTAGCATTATTAGCCTCAAAAGAAACTAAAAACGTCGATTTAACGCAAATCTAGTGATAAATTGATAATGAAAAAGCTGATGTAAATTACATCAGCTTTTTTATTTGTTGAAAGGAAGCAGTAAAAAAGAGCGTATTGCTACGCACTCAGATTATAAAAGTGCGGTTAAAAAACAGTGTGTTTTTAACATCAGATATGAAAAGAATTAATCTTCACCCCATACTTCTTTGGCAATTTCTTCAACATAACGGACTTTTGCCCATTGCTGTGCTTCCGTCATGATATTTCCTTCTTCAGTTGACGCAAAACCACATTGTGGGCTTAAGCAAAGCTGTTCAAGTGGAACATATTGCGTCGCTTCTTTAATGCGAGCTTTAATAGCCGCTTTATCTTCTAATTCAGGGAATTTTGAACTGATTAAGCCTAATACAACACGGCCTTTGTGTGGATTATTGGCAAAGTGTTTTAATGGTTCAAACCCACCAGAACGTTCATCATCATATTCCAGGAAGTAGCCATCGTATTGGGTTTGGCCAAATAACGCATCCGCAATAGGATCGTATGCACCAGTTAATAAATAAGTTGAACGGAAGTTGCCACGGCAAACGTGCGTGGTGATAACCATATCTGCTGGTTTAGCGGCTAATACAACTTGAATATTTTCAAGCGCTTGTGCTTTATCTGCTTCAAATTCTGGTTTTAGGTGATTGTTACAGAGTGAACCCCAATACACATCATCAAATTGTAAATAACGGCAACCTGCATCATAGAAGGCTTTGATCGCATCTTTATAAGCTTGTTGAACATCTTTGGCAAATTCTGCACGTGTAGCATAAACGCCCGTATCCCATTGAATTGGATACATTAATTGATTCGGACTTGGAATGGTATATTTTACGATGCCACGATCCCCAACAATGTCTTTTAATTTTTTGAAATGTTCGATAAATGGATGGTTTGGATTCCAAGATACTTTACCGCAGCAGCGAGTATTATAAGGTTTAGTTTCCACGCCATTAAATTTATAACCATGTTCAGGGTGATAACCTTCGATGCCATTTAGGTTTTCTAAGAAATCGATGTGCCAAAACGCACGGCGATATTCCCCATCAGTGATGACTTGAATACCTGCATCTAACTGAGCTTGTACCAATTTAGCAATTTCTTGATCTTCAACTTCCGTTAATTGTTCACGAGAAATTTCGCCTGTTGCAAATTTTGCACGGGCTTCTTTTAAAGGTTGAGAACGCAAGTATGAGCCCACAGTATCAGCGTGAAAGGGAAGTGTTTTTGATGTCATGTTTATATCCTTCTTTTCATTTTAGTATGATGATTTTAACGTAAGGATATTTCATGATCAAAGTAATGATTTTTCCATTCATGATGAAAATAATTAATGCAGAGAAAGATTAGCTTTCAGCAATCCCCATTGCACAAACGGCAGCAGAACTCCATGCCCATTGAAAATTATAGCCACCTAACCAACCAACGACATCGAGCACTTCACCGATAAAATAGAGGCCTTTAATCTTTGTGGCTTCCATGGTTTTGGATGAAATCTCATGGGTATCAACACCGCCCATCGTGACTTCAGCTGTACGGTAGCCTTCCGTGCCATTAGGTATAAATTGCCAATTGTGGATTAAATTCTCTAAATTTTCTAACCGCACTTTACTTAAGTTCGCGATCACTTCGTCTTGAATCAAGCCTTGTTCTAACCAAAGCTCGACTAATTTTTTTGGTAATAAGCGACTTAATACGGTTTTTAATTGCAATTTTGGCGAAGATTGACGCATCTCATCTAAGTGATGACGAATGTTGTTATAAGGCAATAAATCCAAATGAATGCTTTCACCAGGTTGCCAATAATTGTATATTTGTAAAATAGCAGGGCCTGATAAGCCACGATGGGTGAACAGCATTTGATGAGTAAAGGTATTGTGCTGATTCGTCGCCGCCACATCTAATGAAACACCAGAGAGTGCCGAGTAGAATTTGTCACTTTCTCGCCATGTGAATGGCACAAGACTTGCTCGCGGAGGAATCACATTTAATCCAAACTGTTCTGCAATTTGATAGCCAAAAGGCGAAGCACCCAAGCCAGGCATGGAGAGCCCGCCCGTAGCAATAATCAAATTCTGGCATTGCCATTCAACTGCATTTACCTTTAATTTGAACCGCACTTTAGGATTGTTTTCAACGGCTTCAACATCACTCACTTCGCTTCGTAGTTGAATGTTGACACCGTATTTGTCACATTCCGTTCCGAGCATCTTCACGATATCTTCTGCACCGTTATCACAAAATAGCTGTCCTAACTCTTTTTCATGGTAAGGAATGCCATACTCAGCGACTAAAGCAATAAAATCCCATTGTGTATAACGTTTTAAGGCGGATTTGACGAAGTGTTTGTTCTGGCTGATATAACGACCAGACGTAATTTCCATATTGGTGAAATTACAGAATCCACCGCCAGACATTAAAATTTTTCGGCCAATTTTCTTACCATTATCAAAAATAGTGGCTTGTTTGCCCAGTTTGCCTAACTGAGCGGCACAAAATAAGCCAGCAGCACCGGCTCCAATAATGATATTTTCTGAATAATGAGACATAGCTTATTGTGAGGTTTGTCCTTTTTCAAAATAGTCTATCATTTTGATTCGTTGGATAACAGTACGGCGATCCACGGCAGCATTACCTGAATCTAATAATTGCTGCCAATAAGCTTTGGCTTTTTCGGGTTCATGATTTTTAAAAGCTTCAGTCGCCAATAATGTGATTACCGAGATTTCATGTTTATCTTGTTTTAAGGCTTCATCCATTATTTGCTGGATTTGTGGTGTGATGCTTTGGCCGGCTTGATAATAAAGTGCGGTCGCTTTTAAGCCTAAAATAGCCGGTGTTGTGCCTGAAATTTTTTCTGCATTGCTATAGGCGATGAGCGCATGATCAAATTCATCATTTTGCATATAAGCATCACCTAGCTGAGCCCAAAGCTCAGGGTTATTCACATCTTCTCGAATTTTATTTTGAATTTTGAGCACCATATCTTCTTTTTGGTGCACCATTGATGTATCGGCTTTTTTATTGGCAAGCTCAACCATCTCTTTTTCACCTTTTTGAACACGCTCAAAACGATCAAGGGAGAAGTAATAACTTAAAGGAAGAACCAACAAAATAGCAAAGACCCAAATGGCGGATTTGGTTTCAAATTTAACCGCACTTTTTTCCTCTTTAGGCGCTGTATGAGGTTGATTTTCAAGTGGTTTAGGGGCGTCTTCTGATTTTTTAGTGGAAAATAAAATCAACGCAAAAGCCCCAATTAATAGCAAAATAGGCAATAGCCAGAGTAGTGCAGTATTCCATTGGAAAGGGGGCTTATAGTTCACGAAATTACCGAAACGTGCTGTCATCGTGTCGATAATTTGCTGATTCGTTTTTCCTTCATCCACCATTTTATAGACTTCAATACGTAAGTCATAAGCAATCGGCGAATTGGACTCAACTAAGTTCTGATTCTGACATTGTGGGCAACGTAAGGATTTTGCCAGTTCAATAGCACGAGTACGATCGGCTTGGTTTTTAAACGCATAAGTATCCACCATTTCTGCGTGAGCAAAAAGGGCGAAAGTCAGTAAAAGTGCGGTCAGAAATCGGGTTAATTTTTTCATTTTACTTTTTTGTTAATTCATCAAGTTTTGGTTTGATTTCGGTAAGCCACGTTTCACGATCCATATAGCCAGAATGACGATAACGGATCATGCCGTGCTCATCGACAACATAGGTTTCTGGTGCACCATCTACGCCTAATTGTATCGCAAATTCACCACGGCTATCGTCAATGGTAAGTATAAATGGATTGCCCATGCGTTCTAGCATCGCAATACCGTTTTGTGGTTTGTCACGATAATCG
>CAKVVS010000088.1:0-5932 GCA_934834395.1 Parahaemophilus parainfluenzae
GCCTATAACCTTATCATAATTCTACCATTAATTTAATGAATGAATATTCATTAGATAAAGATTTTATAATTTAACTTTAGAGGGTAATGTATGGACACTACAACTAATAAAAAATGGAATAAATTTGATACAGCTTGGGTATTAAACTTATTTGGAACTGCGGTGGGCGCAGGGGTATTATTTTTACCAATCAATGCAGGGATGGGCGGTTTTTGGCCTTTGGTTGTGATGGCGATTTTAGTCGGACCGATGACATATTTTGCGCATCGTGGCTTGGCTTATTTCGTGTTGTCTTCTTCTAAACCAGGCAGTGATATTACTGAAGTGGTAGAAGAACATTTCGGCCCGACCGCTGGGAAATTAATTACCTTATTATATTTCTTTGCGATCTTCCCAATTTTATTGATTTATGGAAACGGGATCACTAATACGGTTGATTCTTTTATCGTCAACCAATTAGGCATGGCTTCACCAAACCGTGTGATTCTTTCTTTTGTATTAATTGCGATATTGATTTCAGTCATGTTGTTCAGTGAAAAAGTGATGTTGAAAATCACCGAATTACTGGTGTATCCACTGGTGTTAATTCTCTTTGCGTTATCGATTTATCTTATTCCTCAATGGAATGCTTCAATGCTTTATGAGCTTCCTACTGCTGGTGGCTTCATCACGACATTATGGTTAACTATCCCAGTCTTGGTTTTCTCTTTTAACCATTCTCCGGCAATTTCGTCTTTCACACTTTCTCAACAACGTGAATACAAAGATTTTAATACAACGGAATATCACATCGGTCGCACAGAAAAAGGAACTTCAACTGTATTACTGTTCTTCGTGATGTTCTTTGTATTTAGCTGTGTATTAACCTTAACACCAGCAGAGTTATTAGAAGCAAAAGCACAAAATATTAGTATCTTGTCTTATCTTGCTAATAAATTTGATAACCCATACATTTCTTATTTCGCACCATTAGTCGCTTTCTTCGCGATTACAAGTTCATTCTTTGGTCATTATTTAGGGGCGCGTGAAGGTTTAGAAGGTTTATACCTCAAAATGAAAGGTGAAAGTGTGAATCGTAAAAAATTAAATTACGGTACTGCAGTTTTCTTCTTATTGACTTTATGGGGTGTGGCGATCATTAATCCAAGTATTTTAGGTTTGATTGAATCCCTTGGTGGTCCAATCATTGCGATGATCCTTTTCATTATGCCTATGTATGCGATCCGCAATGTTCCAGCAATGAAACGCTATCAAGGTCGTTTTAGCAATGTATTTGTTACAGTTATGGGATTAATTGCTATCTCCGCGGTCGTATATGGATTATTATAAGCGGCTTTTTAGTTTAGCTTAGGATTTAAAATAATATGATTAGTGTATTTGATATGTTTAAAGTAGGAGTTGGGCCATCCAGCTCCCATACTGTCGGTCCGATGAAAGCAGGCAAACAGTTTATTGACGATTTAATCGAGCAAGGTAAATTTAATGATGCAGCAACCTTGCATGTTGATGTGTATGGCTCTCTCTCAATGACGGGGCATGGTCATAATACAGATATTGCGATCATTATGGGATTGGCCGGTTATCTCCCGCATGATGTGGATATTGATTTAATCCCAACCTTTATCGAACAGGTTAAACAAACCAAAAAACTCTCGATTGCACAGGGCAAAAAAACGGTTAATTTCGATTGGGATGCCAATATGGTATTCCATAATTCCTTTTTATCATTGCATGAAAACGGTATGACCATTACTGCATTAGATGCTGATCGTAACATGCTTTACCGCCAAACTTATTATTCTATCGGTGGTGGATTTATTGTAGATGAAGCGCATTTTGGTCAAGAGGAAGAAAATCCGGTTACTGTGCCGTATCCTTATCAACATGCTGAAGATATTTTGAAACATTGTCAGGAGAGTGGCTTAATGCTCTCTACGGTGATGATGAAAAATGAATTAGCATTGCGTGATAAAAAAGAGGTTGAAGCACATTTACAGAATGTTTGGAAAACCATGAAGGATTGTATTGAACATGGTATTAAAACAGAAGGTGTGTTACCAGGTCCTTTAAAAGTTGCTCGTCGTGCGCCATCACTTTATCGTCTCTTGGAGGCGAATAGTGGCCGTTTAGCCCATGATCCCATGTATGTGATCGACTGGGTGAATATGTTCGCCCTTGCAGTAAATGAAGAGAACGCAGCAGGTGGTCGCGTCGTAACAGCACCAACAAATGGTGCATGTGGTATTGTGCCGGCTGTGCTTTCTTATTATGAAAAATTTGTCGCACCTTTAACGCCAGAAGTTATTGAACGCTACTTATTGGCTGCAGGTATGATTGGTTCTCTTTATAAGATGAATGCGTCTATTTCAGGGGCAGAGGTTGGTTGCCAAGGTGAAGTGGGCGTGGCATGTTCAATGGCTGCAGCAGGTTTAACTGAAATCTTAGGTGGTACACCAGTACAAGTGTGTATCGCAGCTGAAATTGCGATGGAACATAATCTTGGTTTAACTTGCGACCCGGTTGGTGGCCAAGTGCAAGTACCTTGTATTGAACGTAATGCCATTGCTTCGGTGAAAGCGATTAACGCTAGCCGTATGGCATTACGCCGAACCACGAATCCTCGCGTAACCTTGGATAAAGTGATCGAAACCATGTATGAAACAGGTAAAGACATGAATGCCAAATATCGCGAAACATCGAAAGGTGGCTTAGCGGTAAAAGTAGTGTGTTCTTAAGAGCTAATTGATAATAAAAGAGCGGTCATTTTTGACCGCTCTTTTTTATTTTCCTTTTACATCAATAATCACCACTTCTGATTGTGATCCTAAACGCATTGGAATGCCCCAAAAGCCGTAACCAGAAGTGACAAAAACATGTGGATTGCCAATTTTTTCATGACCATAATCCAAACGATACATCATTTTCGTGATTAAACTGGCGGGGAATACTTGCCCTTTATGTGCATGCCCTGAAACTTGGATATCAAGCGGGAGTGACGCATGTTTTTCGATATCTGTTGGGCGGTGATCCAATAGAATAATCGGTAAGTCAGTATTCACTTGTTTTAATAACGTCTTGGTGCTTGGTCTATCGTGAGCAAGATTGTCATTTCGTCCAATCAGTACCAATTCATTATTTAATGTTAATGTTTCATCTCTTAATACCGTAATACCCGCTTTGCGAATTTCTTGATCAATTCGATCTTGGTCCCCAAATAAATCGTGATTGCCTAGTGTGGCATAAACGCCCATTGGAGCCTTGAGTTTAGCTAAATGAGGTTGCATTTTTTCGGCTAAATAGGCATTGACGTTATCATCCATAATATCGCCAGGTAGTAAAATGATATCGACCTTTTCCTGCTGCATAATATCAGCCAGTTTATCCAATTCTTTCCCACCAAATAATTTGCCTAAATGGAGATCGCTTGCCATGCCAATTCGCAATGGTTTAATCGGTTTATCTAGCGTAATTTCATAATGAATAACACGGGTTACATAGGCGTTATATACACTTAAAGTAATGATGCCAATAAATAAAACGGGATAAACGATACGCAAAGTGTGGTCGATTTTGGTGATGGATTTGGATTTTCGGAAAAGAAAGTGAATACCTCCCACGGCGATACTCGCAAAAGCTGAAAAAAGGAGCAGTGCGAGCACTAAAGCAATAAGTCGAAATGCCGTAAAAAGCTTTAAAAAATGGCAAATAACTAAGACATTAGGAAGCAAAAAACTGGTAAAAGTGATAGTTCGTCTTGCCTTTTGGGAGAGTGGTTTGTTAAGCCACCAAATAAGCGTTTTATTAAAAATATAAATCAGCAGTTGTAACAAAATAATAGCTGCCGTAAATATAAAGTAATAACGAGTTTCCATCAGCAATTCCTAAATAAAAGTGCGGTCGTGTTTGTACCAGGTTTGAAGTTTGGTATAATAAATTTCTCTGTTCCCAAAGGCAAATTTTTTCGCTAAAATGCGGCTCGTTTTAGTTAATTCAAGAAGGAAAATCCAATGTTCGGAAAAGGCGGTTTAGGCGGCTTGATGAAACAAGCCCAACAAATGCAAGAAAAAATGCAAAAAATGCAGGAAGAAATTGCCCAATTAGAAGTAACTGGCGAAAGCGGTGCGGGTTTAGTAAAAATCACGATTAATGGTGCGCACAACTGCCGTCGTATTGAGATCGATCCTTCTTTAATGGAAGACGATAAAGAAATGTTGGAAGATTTAATCGCTGCCGCATTCAACGATGCAGTCCGTCGTGCAGAAGAGTTACAAAAAGAAAAAATGGCTTCTGTAACCGCAGGCATGCCATTACCTCCAGGAATGAAACTTCCATTTTAATTCATCGGGTGTGTGAGTTTATCGATTCACACACCATCCATTTTCTCCCATCATAAATACTATGCAAAGCAGTCCACTTTTAGAACATCTTATTGAAAATCTTCGTTGCTTGCCGGGTGTCGGCCCGAAATCAGCGCAGCGTATGGCTTATCATCTTTTACAGCGCAATCGTAGCGGTGGGATGAACTTAGCACGTGCATTAACGGAAGCGATGTCTAAAATTGGGCATTGTTCGCAATGTCGTGATTTTACCGAAGAGGAAACGTGCAATATTTGTAACAATCCTCGTCGTCAAAATTCAGGTTTGCTTTGCGTGGTGGAAATGCCTGCGGATATTCAAGCCATTGAGCAAACAGGCCAATTTTCTGGGCGCTATTTTGTCTTAATGGGACATTTATCGCCTTTAGATGGTATTGGTCCGAAAGAAATTGGTTTAGATTTATTGCAAAAACGTCTGGTAGAAGAATCTTTCCATGAAGTGATTTTAGCGACCAATCCAACGGTGGAAGGCGATGCCACAGCTAATTATATTGCTGAAATTTGCCATCAACATAATATTAAAGTAAGCCGTATTGCTCACGGGATCCCTGTCGGTGGGGAATTAGAAACCGTGGACGGCACCACCTTAACCCATTCTTTCTTAGGTCGTCGTCAGATCGACTAATCTTATGCGCCTGTTTATTGCCGAGAAACCCAGTCTTGGGCGAGCGATTGCCGATGTATTGCCAAAACCTCATCAACGGGGGGATGGTTTTATTAAATGCGGCAATGATGATGTTGTGACTTGGTGCGTGGGGCATTTGCTCGAACAGGCAGAACCGGATGCCTACGATCCTAAATTTAAACAATGGCGTTTAGAACATTTACCCATCATTCCTGAAAAATGGATTCTGTTACCGCGAAAAGAAGTGAAAAAGCAACTTTCTGTGGTAGAAAAACTGATTCATCAAGCCGATGTTTTAGTTAACGCGGGTGACCCGGATAGAGAAGGGCAGTTGCTGGTGGATGAAGTGTTTAGTTATGCCAATTTATCAGCGGAAAAACGCGATAGCATTTTGCGTTGTTTGATTAGCGATCTTAACCCTAGTGCGGTCGAAAAAGCGGTACAAAAACTCCAACCAAATCGTCATTTTATTCCATTGGCCACCTCTGCACTGGCGCGTGCGCGTGCGGACTGGCTTTATGGCATTAATATGACTCGCGCCTATACCATTCGCGGTCGCCAAGCGGGTTACGATGGTGTACTTTCTGTTGGACGAGTGCAAACCCCCGTATTAGGCTTGATTGTGCGCCGTGATTTGGAAATTGAAAATTTCCAACCAAAAGATTTCTATGAAGTGTTGGCGTGGGTAAAAGAAGAAAAAACATCTGAAAATCCAACCGCACTTTTTTCTGCACTTTGGCAACCGAGTAAAGCTTGTGAAGACTATCAAGATGAAGATGGTCGCGTGCTATCTTTAGGCTTAGCCGAAAATGTGGTGAAACGCATTACGGATCAACCTGCCGAGGTGACCGAATATGTGGATAAGCGAGAAAAAGAAACCGCCCCTTTGCCTTATTCCTTGTCAGCATTGCAGATTGATGCGGCAAAACGG
>CAKVVS010000089.1:0-5858 GCA_934834395.1 Parahaemophilus parainfluenzae
TCATTCTGCTCATTTCCTTCAAGGATTTGAGCGCAATAATCATAATGCTGTTTACAGGCTGAAATAACGTTACTTCCGGCTGTTGTAATAGCAAATAGCAAACCTTCAGGGCGTGCGCCTTGCCCTAGCTCTAACGCGCTATATACGCTGTTGTCTGCGTGTAGGTGATATTCATCTACAATAGCTAAACTAGGGTTAGTTCCTTCAATCGTTGAGGATTTAGCGGCAAGCGGCCGCATAATACTATTGTTCTTCGGATTGATTAGCTTGTGTTGTTGAATGTTAAGGCGTTTTTTCAATGGAGCTGAAAGTAAGCACATTTGACGAGCATCATCAAAAACAATCCTAGCTTGATCTCGGCTAACGGCTGCGGTGTATATATCCTGTTGTCCGCCTTCTACCAATAGAAACCAATTAGCCAGTACTGCCGCCACTGTCGATTTAGCATTTTTTCGTGCAACTTGAACATAAGCAGAACGATATTTTCTTAATCCAGTATCTTTCCGCTTAAAGCCTAATAAGTTAGCAAATAGAAAAGCTTGCCAATCAGAAAGAATGATTGGCTCCCCCCGCAAATGCCCTTTTACGTGCGGACATAATTTAGAGAAAGCCAAAAACTTATTTACTACGCCTTCATCAAAGAAATAAGCTGGATTCGCTAAATCGTCAAAATAGCGCGCCACAGCTTGTTTTATTTTTTTACAAGCCACTATTTCACCAGATTGAACTTTTTCCGCATACGTCTGCCAAATTGCCATTTTTCACCTACATTGTAAGAACTTGATCAAACATATCTGTAGTTTCAACTTCAACTGGATTTTTTCTGCGACTAACTGGATCAAAACCTAAAAGCGAAGACATTTTCACCATCACTTTTTCTGCATCAGCTTTAGCTGACAGTGCTGGGTTTCTTGATTGCGTGCCTTGACTATTTACTATTGAAAAGCCGTTTTTATGAATATCCTCAACTGCAGCACGGAAAAGAGAGTAATTAACACAATATAATTCAAGGTGAATTAAGTCCGCATCTTGAATATCACCACGTTCAAGAAGTTGTGGAATTCGTTCTTTCCATACTGCTTTAGCTATTGGATCTAAAAAACTAGGTGGATTATGCGTTTTTTTCTTGTTTTTTGTTGTCATTGTATTTCCTTATTTTCAAAAAAATTACCTTGCGTAAAAATTTGTATAGGGGGGCGGTTCTGAGAAATTGAGCCTTTGTTTTAAAAACTCCCCCCACCCGTCTAACCATTCTTTTTTGCTCCATATCCGCGTTGGTCTATTACTCGTGTTTTGTAACTGTGACAATTTCGGCATAAAGCTTGATGATTAGATTCAACCCAGAATAGAGGATCTGCCTGTCCGTTCTCTACTGGCTTAATATGGTCTATTACCGTTGCGGGTGTGTAGATTCCTTTTTCTAAACACATTACACAAAGCGGATGAAAGCGTAAGTATTGCGCGCGGTACTTGCTCCACTTATGGTCATATCCTCGCGCGCTACTGCTGGCTCTTGTGTCTTTGGGCTTATGTTCTTCACATCTGCCTGACCTCACTTTGTTTCTACATCCTGGAAAGCTACAACGTCTTAACGGTTGATAAGGCATATTGGTTACTAAATCCTTAGTAAGCGCAAGGCTCACGATAAACATCCCATAATGATTTAATCGTCATTGGGATTATTGTTTGCTGCGTATCTGTTGTTATTTCTCGGTTAGTGTATAAATGCCCGATATACATTAAGCAGCCCACTTTTATAGCTGGGGTAAAAGGAACGGTGTTTTCTGTTTCTTCATCACCAAAGGTTTTGCCTATATGCTTTTGGCATACTTCAAAGGCTGCTACCTTATAGCTTTCAATTAAGTCATCATCTAAATCATGATCTACGTTTAAATGCTGCTTAATTTCTTCAAGCGTTAAATCAGTTTTTTCCATTGGTTACCTCTTTACAAATAAGTTGTAATTCCCTGTGTGATTCCTTGCTATCAATGATGCTGGTTATTTCTAAGTTGCGATTACCGTATTTCACGCGCATTGTGTTATCCACATTCGTTCCGTATCTAATACGGATTCGCACAATGTTTTCATTCGTTACGCTTGCGCTAGCAAAGAACTCTCTACCCTGTAACGGTTCAACCGCTGCGCGTATATTCGCAACGGTTTTCCACTTACTTACAAATCCGCCATAATCATTAGTTTCGTTTACTTGTTTTTGTAAACTTATCGCCTTGTTATATTTACCGGCTCTAATCATCCTAGGCATCGTTCACCTCGTTATTGTTTCCGCTATCATTGCGTTTAACTTCTACGGTTTGTTTCCATGCTTGGCTGAATTCATCACCACCAGCATAAGGCGGCAAGCCTTCACGTCTGCGCACTTCATTAGGTGACATTACGCCCGCTTTAATCGCCACATCATAACTATTGAAACGTTCGCTTTGACTGGTGCGGAGTAAGTCGCTTGTGTCAAATTCGATTAAGTGCCGTTTCTTGCTACTGCTCGTTAAGTCAATCATTAAGGCATCTTTAAGCTGTTGTTCAAAGTTAGTCAGCCATGGGCGCAAGGTTTGTGATAAGAACGCTCTACTAGCCTCACTGAAATTCGCATAACTACTATTTGAATAATCTTGTAGGAAAATCGGGCTTATGTTGTAGATTCGAGCTATATCGGAAATTGTGAAGGTTCGACTTTGTAACCATTCGGCATCTTGGTTTGTCATGCCTAATTGTTTGTATTCCATTGAGCCTTCAAGGATTGGTGTTTTGCCCGCGTTCTTCGCGCCTTTGTAACGCTCTAAGGCTTTCACTGCTTTCTGTGCTTTCGCATCGTCTAACCATTCAGCCGTTGAGATTAATCCGCTTGCCATCAATCCGTTTTTCATAATTGATGCGCCGTGTCGTTGTTGTGCTAAACCTAGTCCAATCGTTTCACGGCAAACTGTCACAGGTGAACGCCCCATAAATCCATCAAGGGAACTATGGCGTAGGTGTAACATTTCATCTTGAAGGTAGTTTCTAGTTACTCCGTTTAAGTCCGTTACTTGGTAAATATGTTCGCCTGTTACTTTACGGAAGATATTTACTTCACTCGGTTGGTAAGGTGTAAGGCTTACAGGTTCGCCCTTGTTATTCCACTCAATCACTGCGTAAGCATTACCAGTTAGCAAGCAATGGCGCATCATCGTATATTTGAACTGGTAAGGCGTTTGATTTCGGTTAGGCATTTCATTTAAAAGATATTCAACCGGATGACGGTAGATTCTTTCGCGGCCATCTTCTTTCAGTGCGTAAAGATAACAAGGCATAGATGCTACCGCCTCAGCAATCACTGTGACGGCGTTCATAACCGCTGGTAGAGCCTCTGCCGTTTGTGGACTGACATATTCGCCCGCTCCTGTATTATTTACGCCCATGTAAGAGATGAATTCATCAATAGTGATTGGTTCGCTGCGTTGCTCTTTTCGTCTAAAAGGATTCCACATATTAAGCCTCCGCTACATCAAGCCAGCGTTTTAAGATAGTGTTTGATTTACCCTGTGTTTGTTCTTTTGCTGCGACCATTGAACGCTTAGCGATTTCAACACTGCTTTCCGGATAGGCTGGAATACTTGTTACAGTAACTTCAAAGAGATCTGCTTTAATTACATTTCTTTGATAAGGCTCTACATCAAAATTCCATTCTTCTTTAATCGCTCTGAATCCGAAAGACATCCCTGTAATATCACCGCGGGAAACGCTAACTAATAAATCTTTTCCGATTGTTGTATCGGGCGGAGTTAGTTCAAAGCGTAAGCCGATTGAATCTTCTTCTAGCTTTAATGTTCCCGCACTTGTTCGACCTAGTAACTTGGTGTAGTCATGTTCAAAGAGTGCTCGCACATCTTCGCCACTCGCTAGGCTGTCGCTGAAAGCTTTAGGCGCAAAGGATTCCACAAAATCACAGTAAAGCACTTGTGAAGGGCTATTCCATTTCACCGCATAACCGACTAGCTTTTGATTTTCTTCATCAGCTGAAAGTGTTGCGGAGCGGATTTCAAATTCTTTATTCATATTTCACCTATTAAGCAAAAAAAGGGGCTTTCGCCCCTCTATGATTTATGCTGTTGTCTCAATCACTTTGATAGCGTTTGAATCTACTACGCCACCGCCTAAATATTTATCGGTGTGTACTTTGTAGAATCCCGGTTCGGTTAAGTTGTCCGGACGGGTTCGCACGCCTGTTTCGTGATCTACAATGAAATATCCGCGTTTGAAGTCACCGAAGGCAATTACTGCTTTATTTGCTCCGCCTGTCGGCATTGTTTCTAAGAAGTGGACTGGACGACCTAATAATGTTGCTGGGGCATCGGCTGTTAAACCATCACGCCAGATATAATCGCCGTTTTTGTTTTTAAGTTTTTGTAATGCTGCTGCAATCGTTGATGACATCACCCAAACCGCATTTTTACGGTATTTGCTATGAAGTGTATAGAACGCATCGATTAAAGTATCTGCATCAATCTTCGCTACGCCTGCTACTTCAATTTTTTGAAGTTTGCCGAATTGGCGTACTTTGTCATCTTCGGTTGTGCGTTGGTAGGTTAAGAAGCCTTTTGATTTCTTGTTACCATCACCGGAAGTTAAATCTGTTTCTTCTGTTTCTGTGAAGGTTTCAGAAATTTCATCAGTTAGCCAACCTAAAACATCAATGCTTGAGAAGTCTAAGATTTCTTGTGTAGTCTTAGGATAAGCATAGATTGAATTTAAAGCGATTGTTACTTCATGAAGTTTCGGGCTTGCTGTGCCATTGCGTGCTGTGCCTTCGGTTCCGTGTTCTACTGCTGCACCGCCAGCCGATACTAATTTTTTGTATTCTTTCGCTCCAACCGGTAAGCGTACTACGTTACAAAGTTGGCGCATTACGCTATCGTCTGTTAAGCGTTTCATTACATCTTTGTCTAACTGTGGGATAACTGAATATCCACCATCTTCACCATTACCAGTAGTTAAATTGCGAAGTTCACCAGTTTTAACATAATGGCGCAATTCATCATTTGAAAATTGTTTAGCACCACGTTGCTCTACAGGACTAACATTGCCTTCAAGGCTACGCTCTTCATCTGTTACAGTTTCATATTTACTGATTTCTGCACTAATCTGCTTGCTTGAATCTTTTAGCTTTTCAAATTCCACCGATTCAGATTCATTTAATGATCGATTTTCTTTTTCTGCTTTTTCAAGCATTGAGCGCATTTCTGCGACTTTTTCTGCCTTTTGTTGGCGTAACTCAATTAATTTTTTAAACATGATTTATGTTCCTTGTATATTCTAAAAGCCTAAATTTAGACGGCTCACAATGAGCCAATACAACACTATAAACATATAAAAACATGAGTAAATAGCTTAAATTTCAATAGTTTAAATAAGTTTAAATACGTTAAGTTGAACATGTTTAACTGACTAAAAAACAAACAGGGAAACAAGGTAAATACTCTATATCTAGATGTTTTTTTTGATTGGTGAACAAAGGTGAACAATGGTGAACAGTTGGTGAACAATAGAAAAGAATATAACTATATAATAAATAAAGACTTTTAAGGATTAGTGAACAAGGTGAATAGTTTTTCTATAAAATTTTTAACACGGGGCTTATTAGTGGTATTATGGCATCAGAAACTATCATTGATTTGTGGTGAATTTGAATTTTAGTAACAAGCTTAGTAACAAGATTTTAGACTTTGAAAAATAAATATTAAAAATCAATATATTACAAGTGAATTCGGGTTCAGCTAGTGCACCATATTGCAATCCCAAGCTTTTTAGCTTGGGATTTTTTCTTTTTAGTCCCTACTTAATTTGAATGTATATTTTCTGAATAA
>CAKVVS010000090.1:0-5831 GCA_934834395.1 Parahaemophilus parainfluenzae
GCTCAATATTCGCCTCAAATCGCCTTATAGCGGGCGTTCTTTAGGTAACAAGAGCGGTAGTACCATAACAGAATAAAGTGCCAAACCTGCAGCCATTAAGCAGGTGATTTCTAATCCTCCAGCACGTAACCATTCGCCAAATCCCATGTCATTAACTAGGGTAGCATAAAAGATCCCCGCTACGACGGTATAACAAAATCCAATTAATACCGAAATTAATGCGATGGCTTTTACGTGATAACTCGCATAACGGTGAAATGCAGCCCAAAGTGTAATGAGAAAAGTTGGTACAGCAGCCACGATAAAGACGGTAATCGCTGAAGACTGAAATCCATCGGCATCATTGTTTGCGAACATTAGGCCAATAGTGCCAATAATTTGAATAATCAACGGTAAAAGAATAAATGCTTTAAGATATTTTTTCATGAGATGTCCAATTAATAGAAAAACGGAAGCATTGTATCAATCAAATGAAAGACAACCAATCTTTTCCCTATTCGGTTTTTATTACATCCACTAATGTGGGCTGAATGATTGAGGCATAATCTTGTGTATTGAGAATAATAGAGCGTTCTAACGTACCTGCATTAAATGCCAATTCATCATAACGAGAAAGTAAGCTAGGGTCAGCAATTAATAACAAATCAGGATGAAAGCTAAAAGGCGGAATTGCACCAAATACACAGTCAGTTAGGGTGTCTACTTCTGCAGGGCTGGCAAGCGAGGCTTTCGTGCCACCTAAATAGGCCGCCACTTTGCTTAAATCAGATTGTTGATCGGCAGGTAATATGACTAATACCGTTTGTTTTACGCCATTCCCTTTTACTTTGCATACCAAGGCTTTTGCCCCTTGTCCTAGTTCTGTGCCACGGATTTTAGCCACTTCCTCTGATTTTCCTGCGGTGGAGTGTTCAACCACGCGATAGCGTGCTTGATGCTTATCTAAAAGTGCGGTCAATTTTTCAAATGTTTTGACAGACATGAGAGATTCCTTCAATAGCGATGTTTTTAATCAGTTTAGCAAGGATTGATTCATGTGAAAATCAAAGAAAAAGAATTCATCTTTTGAGTCGTTTTTATTATGAGATAGACAAATACCTTTATGCCCCGTACTATGTTTCTTTTTTTTGGTATCGATTATGACTCGAATTAATCTTGTTCCGCCTGAGGAGCTTTGTGATCAACATCTTTTAGCTGAACATCGTGAATTAACCCGTATTCCTAATGCCGTAGCGAAAGGTAAATATCACTTAAAAGGACAGCCTGCAGAATATAAGTTAGGTGAAGGGCATGTGCGTTTTTTCTTTAATAAATTGGCGTTTTTAAAGAAACGGTATGATGCATTACATGCGGAATGTAAAGCCAGAGGCTTTAACGTGCAGTATATTTGGAATGAAACATTACCCGATGACCCAAGTTTATGGTTGGACTATGAGGCCACAGAAGCTGCATTGCAGATTAATCGGGAACGTATTCTGGAACGAATGCCATTAAAGGCGAGATTTACACCGCATCTTCCAAAGAGCGGTCAAAAATAAAGGAGTTTTCACTTATGAAAGGCAGTGAGAATATAAAAAAGGTGAGCATCGCTCACCTTATGAATTGTTTAATCTTTCAATTTAATAAAAAATGTACCACTAGGTATGATAGGCAAATAGTTTTTATGGAAATCCATAAAGGTTTTTTGTGGGTCTATGTCTTCAAAAAGTTTTGGGTAAAGTGCTTTTGCCATAAATTGAGCGGCTGCTAGATCACTTAGTGAGCGAGAAGCCGTATGATAAATACCGTAAACACGGTGGTTTTTAACTGCAGGTAAATCTTGCCACCCTGCACGGGTTAAGAAACCTTTTAGGCGTTTTTGTGCATCCTGTTCATTGATGTTTATTCCCATCGCCATCATTTCATCGTTAGTTTCATGCCCCATTTCTGTGCCAGAAATCATAATCACTTCAGGTTGTGCGGCAAGAAGTTGTTCTGGATTAATTGGTCCCCAATTTTCGACAAAAGGCGCGCTTACGTTATCCCCGCCAACAGTTTCAGCAATAGCACCCCACATATTTTTACCAAAGGTAAAGCTATATTCACTAGGACCTTTATTGCCAAATTCTACATAGATTTTAGGTTTAGGTAGGTTAGCCTCTTTTACACGTTTTTGAATATCAGTAATGCCTTGAGCATATTCATCTGCAATTTTATTTGCTCGTTCTTCGGTACCTGCAAGTTGCCCAAAAATCTTTGCGCTTTGGGTGTGTCGTTCTACACTTTGAGCATTAAAATCGACAACAATAATTGGAACGCCAGCTTGTTCTAACTTTGGTAGTTCGGAACCAATAGTTTGATATTGCCATTCTGCAAGAATCAATACATCAGGTTTTAATGCCAAGGTTTTTTCGGTTGAGAAAGTTCCTGTATTTACATTACCAATATCAGCAATATTTTTGAGTTCAGGCATTTTTTCAGAAAACAATGCCCAACTTCCTGGATTAAATTTTTCCCAAAATTCACGTGAGATACCTTTAACATATTTAAAATTTTCAACACCCGTAACAGCAATGTAATCAGGATAGTAAAAGCCTAACACGGCATTTTTTACGGGCACATCAACGTTAACTTCTCGTCCTAATACATCTTTGATTGTTTTTATTTCTGCTTGAGTAGTGATACCAAAAGTCAGTAATAGAACGGCCAAAATTAAACGAATTGTTGATTTTTTTTGCATATAAACTCCTGTCTGAATAAAACATCAGAATATTGCCATAAATAAGAATTATTATCAAATTTAGATGTTATAAAGTGATAATACAAGAAATGCTGTTGAAGGGTAAAATAGGCATATATCTAGAAAAAACATATTTCGCATTTAAAATTGGAAGTGCGGTCAAAACTTAGTAAGTTTTCACTTCTCCTTGAGTTGGACTAAAGGAGAAGTGAATGTGGGAGAATTATTTATATTCAACCACGATATCGCTTTCGCTGACGGTATCACCATAAACTGGCAATAAGGTTTTTTCGTAAGCTTGTTTTAAACGCCCATCTTTGCCTAGAGTTTGGATTTCGTTATTTAACCAATTTAACAATTCAGGTGCATCTTTGCGAACAGCTGGTGCAATAACATCTTGATCACCAAAGTTTTTTACGCCCACGGTATAACCTGGATTTTGTTTTGCCCAAGCGAATAAGAAGGTATTGTCATTAGATAATGCATCACCACGACCATCACGTAAGGCTTCAAAGGTTTCGGTATTTTGTTCGAATTTCAATAACTTCACATCTGGATAGTTTTTGGTGAAGAAAATATCAGCCGTGGTACCTTTATCTACGATTAAAGTTTTGCCTTTTAATTGTTCAAGATCAGTAATCACTGAGCCATCTTTTGAGACGACACCGAGTGCTACTTTCATATATGGATTCGCAAAATCCACCACTTCTTTGCGTGCTGGTGTCACAGTGAAGTTAGCTAAGATAATATCAACTTTCTTAGAAAGTAAGTATTCTGCACGGTTTGCGGCATCTACTAAAACAAACTCGACTTTGTTTTCGTCGCCTAATAAGTCTTTACCGATCGCTTTACCAATTTCAACATCAAAGCCTTGGCTTTTGCCTTGTGCATCAACATAACCAAATGGTGGTTTATCGCTAAATACACCAATGCGCACTTTGCCATCTTTTTGTATTTGCTCAAGGCTTGAAACCGTTTTTGCCCCGTCTTTAGCCGGTTCTTTATCATTACACGCAGTTAAGCCAAATGCTAAGGTGGCAGTAGCTAAAAGTGCGGTCAATGTTTTAAATGTTTTCTTCATAGTTTGTCCCTCTCGGTTCATAATTTAAGATATTTAAGAATGTTTTCGCACGATCCGTGGCTGGATTCGTGAAGAAATCTTCCGGTTTTGCCTGTTCAATGATTTGCCCTTTATCCATAAACACGATGCGATTGGCTACTTGGCGGGCGAAGTTCATTTCGTGGGTAACAATGAGCATCGTCATGCCATCTTTGGCAAGACCTAAGATTACATCAAGTACTTCACGTACCATTTCTGGGTCAAGGGCAGCAGTGACTTCATCAAACAGAATAATTTCAGGGTTCATGCAAAGTGAACGAACAATGGCAATTCGCTGTTTTTGTCCACCGGATAATTCACGTGGATAGGCATTTTTTCGGTCATATAAACCTACGCGTTTAAGTAACTCATCGGCTTGTTTTTCGGCTTCTGCGCGATCGCGTTTTTGTACTTTTAGAGGGCCGAGTAAAATATTGTCAATCACTGATAAATGAGCAAAGAGTTCATAACTTTGGAATACCATCCCGATGCGTTGACGTGCTTTGACCCAAGGAATGTCTTTGCCTAATTCGCCTGCATTTTGCAGCAAAATCTGACCGCTCTTTATTTCCTCTAGTCCATTTAGGCAGCGTAAAAAAGTACTTTTACCACAACCCGATGGACCTAAAATCACGACAACTTCGCCTTTCTCTATAGAAAGATTGATGCCTTTGAGTGCTTCTACATCACCGTAATTTTTGACGAGGTTTTTAATTTCTAATAACGCCATGTGTTTTCCTAATAAAAATTAACTTTCCCAACGGGTTTCTAAATAACGGGAAAATAAAGATAGTGGGTAACAAATCACAAAATATAAACCGAAAATGACACCGTAAATCCAAAGCGCTGCCGATTGATTACTAAATAATGAATGTTCGATAATTTGTTGGCCGACTTTAATCACTTCGACTACACCAATTAACATCGCCAAAGAGCTGGTTTTTACCATGCGAGTAAAGAGGTTAATAGCACTTGGTGTCACACGTTTTAAACTTTGCGGAAGTAAAATATACACAAAGGTTTGAAACGGCGTTAAGCCTAAAGCGTAGGCTGATTCCACTTGATGTTTTTCAATGGAAGTTAATGCACCACGCACTAAATCGCCCATTTCTGCCGTTCCCCAGAAAATAAACACCAAAATACATACAGAAATGCCATCTAAGTGAATATCAAACCATTTTGCTAAACCGAAATAAGCGAGAAAAAGTAACGCTAATAATGGAATGATGCGTACAAATTCTAAATAAAAGCGGCAGATGGCTTTGATAATGGGATTTCTGCTTGTCATGATTACGCCAAAAATGACACCTAAAATACAGGCGAAGAAGACAGAAACAAACGCAATTTCAGCTGTTACCCATAAACCGTTGAGCAAACGTTCAATGTTGCTGCCTTGGAATAATAACTCAAGCCCCATATTTTGCTCTCCGAGTACGGCGTTCTAAGTAACTGATGAAAATAGACATCGGTAATAGAATGATCAAATAAAACACCACTAATAAAAATAAGGCTTCATTAGTTTTGTAATCAAGCCCGATGACTTCTTTTGCGACAAACATGAGTTCAGCGACGGCGACAGCGCTGATCACTGAGGTTTCTTTCATCAAGAACAAGCAATTTGCACCGATTGCAGGTGTTGCAATCGCAAAGGCTTGTGGAAAAATCACATAGCGAAAAGCTTGGAAAGGAGTTAGGCCGATACTTAAGGCTGATTCAATTTGTCCTTTTGATACCGCTTCCAAACCACCACGAAAGGCTTCTGCCATATAGCTTCCACCTAGAAATGCCAGGCCAATAATGCCGCAAGTAAAACCGTCTAATTTCAGGCCAATTTTAGAAAGCCCAAAATAGAGAAAAAACACTTGAATCAATAAAGGCGTATTACGAGAAAGCTCGATATAGCCTTTTACGAGCCAAGTTAATGATTTGACTTTGTAGGTGGTAATCACAGCACAAATCACACCAATCACCAGCGATAACAAAATGCCCCAAAAGGCGAGATGAAGTGTCATC